>JAAXHF010000040.1 GCA_012271025.1 Deltaproteobacteria bacterium
GTATCGCCGCGACTGGCGCCGTACAGCGCGACAAAGGGCTGCCCGTCGTCAATCACTACCGTGATCTCGGCCTCCTCACAGCGCCAGCCATGAATGAGATTGATGCCACTTTGGAGGGAGCCCGGCGCCGGCGAATCCAAAGAAGCCTGCGCCCACAGCTCGGACGCCGACATACTGCCCAGGAGCACCAGGGTCAGCCACAGGCGGATCGACACAGGCGCGAGGATGAAACGGCGGAAGAGATGGTGCAACATGGCTATGACTTCTCCTGTCCGAATTGTGTGTGCAGTCTCAAGGTTGTTACTCTAAGCGTTCGAGGTCTCGGATGGCGGCGGGGTCGGGCGGCACCGGAGCGAGATTCAAGAACTCTGCTCCGTGCAGCGTCACCACCCGCGCCGCGTAGCTCGGCTGCCCGTCACTGTCCGTCCCCTGCCCAAACAGGCTCACCGTCACCACATCGGCGGCCACCGGTTCGCCAAAACGTTCCACATCCAAGATCGGCACCCCGGCGGCCAAGCCCACCGGATCGTACTCATACGTCAGGCCGTTGTTGCTTACGGTCAGCGAACTATCCTCCAGCACTACTCCCGGCGTCAAAGCCGTCATATGCCCACCCGTCAGCCGCATGCCTGCGGGTGGAGTGGCCGTGACGGTGAAATCCGCCGGGGCCGTCAGAAAGTCGTGCTCGGGCATGTCAACCTCCAAGGGCGCGCTGTGGGGCGAGACTACGTACACGGCAAAGCGTCCGTGCGCTGTCCCCAATACGTCCCCTTGCGGAAAAGGTTCCGTGACTTGCCCGGCTGAGGTGCGCCCATCGTAGGTCACTCGCAGATCAACCGTGTACCGTCCCGGTTGGTCCACAATGAAGTTGTCCTCCGGTTCATAGTAATAGCCAATGGAATTGGCCTGTCCGCTGAAGGTCCGTTTATTGCCGTCCGGTGTGGTAATAGTGTAGGCCACCTTTGCCGGTAACGTCGGCCCAATCGCGCCTACGAGGGCAAAGGTGTTGCCCGTCTCCAACACACTGCCCGGTCGCACCCCGGTCAGATGGATAAACAGGTCAATGTCTTCACCTTTGAGGGCGAAGAGAGGCCCGCCACTCGGCCCACCGCCATTGCCCTGAAACGGGGGAAAGGTGCGGGTGCCTAAAGGATCATCATCGGGCACCAAGACAAACAGCGAGCCGTGGATGGCGTAGTGCGCTTGGCCAAGCGCTGACCCGTGCAACACCGCCGCCCCGTACTGAAACTTGAACTCGCCGGGCAGGTCGCCGTGAGCGCCCACCCCAATCTGATTGGCGTAACGCTCATTAAAGCGCCAGTACGGATTCGGAATCCGGTCTTCGCTAGAAGCGGTCTCAAAAACCGGTTCATTGAGGTAGACTGGGGGTGAAGCCAAGGAGAAGGAGAGGCAGATGGCCCGCCGCGAAGAGTTACAAGAAGAACAATGGGTGCTGGTCGAGCCCCTGCTGCCCAAGCCGCCGAGACGGGCGGACGGGCGGGGGCGGCCCCGGTGCGAGGATCGGGCCGTGCTGAACGGGATATTATGGATTCTGCGTTCCGGCGCCCGTTGGCAAGACTTACCGGACCGCTTTCCCTCGTACCAGACCTGTCATCGGCGCTTTCAGGGCTGGGTGCGGGATGGCACGTTGGTGCGCGTCCTGCAGGTCCTCGCAGAAGACTTGCGGGAGCGGGGCGGCCTTGACCTGAGTGAATGTTTCATTGATGGCACGTTCATCGGTGCCAAAAAGGGGGGGCTGGCGTGGGCAAAACCAAGCGGGGCAAGGGTACGAAGCTCATGGCAGTGGCAGACCGCACTGGTCTTCCGCTCGCCGTACGCACCGAGCGTGCGACGCCCCACGAGGTCCCCCTCGTAGCGGCGACGCTGGAAGATCGGCTGGTGGCGGCGTTGCCGACTCGCCTCATCGGCGACCGGGCCTATGACTCCGATCCCCTCGACGCTTTCCTCCGCGAGGTGGGCATCGCCATGATTGCGCCGCACCGGCGCAACCGTACAAAACCGAAGACGCAGGATGGGCGCTCGCTGCGCCGCTATAAGCGGCGGTGGAAGGTGGAGCGGCTCTTCGCTTGGTTAGGCAACTTCCGGCGGCTGGTGGTCCGCTATGAATATCATGCCGCCAACTACCTCGGCTTCGTCCACCTCGGCTGTCTCCTCATCCTGCTCCGCCAGTATTTTTGAGACCGCTTCTAGGCAGCCTCGAAAAGATGCACTGGAGTACCGTCTGGAGCGTCTTCTTCGTAGGGCAGAAAACATTCGTTGAGAACGGCGAAAGTTTGGAGCGAATCCCCTTTCAGTTTCGGCCGCTTCACTACCGACGATGAGGTCGAGCGAGCGGCTGATCTCGTTGTTGAGACGCTTGAATCCCTCGCCGAGGTATCGGCAGCGTAAGGGTAGACAGCTGTCACCGTTTGCCGGAATAGTATTGATAGGACCATATATGGTACATTTGAATGATGAGGACGCCCGAAAAGGTCATCATCGCTCGGTTCTACCGGCTACCAAGCGGTCGAGAGCCGGTACACAAATGGCTCGGGGAGTTACCTTCGGAGGATCGCAAGTTGATTGGCCGGGATCTCATGAAGATCGAATTTGGCTGGCCGTGTGGCCCACCGCTCTGCACATCGCTCACGAGCTATCCCGGCTTGTATGAGGTCCGCAGCAACCTCACCGGCAGGCGTATCGCCAGAGTGTTCTTTACGGTGTCAGGGAGGAATATGGTCCTGCTACACGGCTTCATCAAGAAAACCCAGGCGACACCCGCGAAGGAGTCGAAGCTCGCAGAGCGTCGCATGAAGGAATACAACCGCTATGGCTAAGAAGAATCCACGTCTCGGATCAACGCTTGAAAGCGTGCTCCGGGAAGACGGCGGCTATGAAGATGTGAAGAACCAGGCGATTAAGGCCGTCCTCGCCCATAAGCTGGAGGAAGCGATGAAGGCGCAAAACCTGTCCAAGGCGCGGATGGCCAAGCGCATGGAAACCAGCCGCTCGCAGCTCGACCGCTTACTTGACCCGGAGAACGAAGGCGTAACCCTGCATACGCTGAAGCGCGCTGCGGCTGCCGTCGGGATGCGCCTTGAGCTCGAACTCCGCCAAGCCTAACGCGTTTCACGCTGGGCTGGAGCCCTGCCGTTGTGCGCTCGTCATGCCGGGCTCGATCCATCATCCCTGCTTCGACTCCGCCCTTTCGGGCTACGCTCAGCATGAACGGGGGTCCGTTCGCCCTGAGCGGAGCGGAGCGAAGTCGAAGGGCCGGTCCGACGGCGTGACGGACGGGACCGGTTAGCTTTAGCAAAACAGCCGCCTCAGTCGTCGCCGAGGGCCATGAAGATCCGCAGGACGTACCAGAACAACAGCGCTACCCCGGCAAACAGGGCCAGTGAGGCGGCCACGTGCTGATCGGGTCGGTAGTGGTGGATGATGTTTGAGGTGGTGTACAGGATCGAGCCGGCGGCGTAGGCGACCATGATGGTCGAGAAAAACAGGCCCAGGCTGAAACCGAACAGGATGCTGACCAGAATGACGCCCAGGGCGATAAACCCCCCGATGGCCAGAATCCCGCGCAGAAAGGAAAAATCCTTGCGGGTGGTAAAGGCGACGAAGGTCAGCCCGCCAAACAGCACCAGCGTCATCAGGCCGGCCTTGGACAGCACCTCGGGCGAGCTGAAATTGACCGCCATATACAGCAGGGGCAGGAACAGCACCGCCTCGGCGACCACAAACAGCCCCAGCCCCAGATATTGCAGCTGCGGCGAGGCGTCCGACTGGGCCCAGCGGTCGGCCAGCCACGACACGCCCATGAAGGCGGCCAGGCCGACCAGCCAGCCGTAGCCGCCGACCATCAGGCCGACCAGGGCCGGCGCCCCGGACCACGACAGCAGGACGTTCTCAACGGCCAGAAAGCCCAGCACGGCAAACGCCAGATGGGTATAGGTACGACGAATGAAGTCCGAGCGGACGGTGGCCTCGGCGTAGGCGACCGGGCGGGCGTAAGCGCGTGCGGTACTCATTGGCGGAACCCTCCTGTTGAAAAGTCTGAGCGGTCGGGGCAGGCCCCGACCCCGCCCTCCTAGTTGGCAAACGCGGCCTTGAGCGCGCTGCCGGCCTCGTCAATCGCCTTGCGGCAGGCATCGAAGGCAAACATGCTGAAAAAGCCGTGAATCATGCCGTCATAGCGGGAGGTGGTCACCTGCCCGCCGGCCTGTTTGAGCTTGTTGGCATACGCCTCACCCTCGTCCCGCAGCGGATCGAACTCGGCCGTAATCACCAGCGCGGGCGGTGGGCTGTTGACGTATTTGGCCTGGAGCGGCGACGCGTACGGGCTGTTGCCGTCCGCTTCGCTGGCCAGATAGTGGTTCCAGAACCACTCCATGGACTCGACCGTCAGCAGATAGTCCTTGCCGTTCTGCTTGCACGACTCGGTATCAAAGGCATGGTTGGTGACTGGATAGATCAGGAGCTGGAAGGCCAGAGACGGCGCCCCATGGTCGCCGGACATCAGAGCCACCGCCGCCGCCAGATTCCCGCCGGCGCTGTCCCCCCCAACGGCGACCCGGTTGGGGTCACCGCCATAGGAAGCGATATTGAGGATCGTCCACTTGGTGGCCTCATAACAGTCGTCCGCAGCGGCCGGAAATTTATGTTCCGGCGCCAGGCGATAATCGACCGACACGATCATGCAGTTGGCCGCGTTGGCCAGCGCCCGGCAGGTCGGATCGTGGGTCTCCAGGTCGCCGATGACCCAGCCGCCGCCGTGAAAGAAGACCAGCACCGGGAAGGGGCCCTGCCCCTCGGGCACGTAGATGCGGATCGGCACGGGGCCGTTCGGGGTCGGCACGGTCCGATCTTCAACCCTGGAGACCGACTCGGGGTTTTCGGTCGCAAACAGCCCTTTGATGGCCTGTCGCGCTTCGTCAACGGGCAGTTCGTTCAGGCCCGGCGCGCCGGCGGCGGCCAGTTGATCGAGAAATGCTTTGGCTTGTGGGTCTAACGGCATACTCTTCCTCCTTGCTCAGTGGCATGTGTGAAATCGCTCCTGATTTTCTAGCCTGCCCATGCCCCTGGAGGCAAGTGGGGCGGGCGTGTCAGCGCTGCCCCGGCGTTTTGCGCAGTGTCGAGACCGGACGCGGGTCGGCCGTGCCGAGCGGGTTGGTCCGGGTCGGCAGCGTGCCCAACCACGGGTAGAGCTGTTGCTGACACACCGCAAAGATGCGGCGCAGCTCGGGGACCGGCTGGCGGTGCTCGTCCACCCGCAGGCTGTGCGACGGGTAGGCCTCGGTGTCATACACCAGCAGGGCGGCCGACTGGCGACCGCGGTAGTCCCCGCCGGTGGCGTCGCCGGCTTCCAGGGCTCTCAGCAGGCGCTCCGGCAGGGCCTCGTCACGGCTGGCTTCAAACGCTTCGGCCATGGCCTCGACGGTGGTGGCATCGACCATCATATTGGCCGCCACCACATAGCCCGGGCCGACGTGGTCGCCGTGCCAGGGAATGCAGTCCTGGCCGGTAAAGGCGGCGGCATTGCCGGCCCCATCGACCACGCTCAGCTGCCGCCGCGCCCGACCCGGGTCGGCGGCAATCAGTCGGTCAACCGCGCTGTGGGCCGTATGGCCCTGTTCGAGCAGGGCCAAGCCGTCAATCCCCAGATACGGGTTGGCGAAGGACTGCGAGGCAATCGCGCCCAGCCTCGGTTTGACAAAGGGGCAGATGGCGCCCACCGCAGGAATGGCCGTGCACACCCCAACGCCCAGCATGCCGGTCCGTGGACAGCGGGCGGTAATGGAGAAGGTCGTCAGCACGAGTGGGGCACGACCGTGCCGCTCAAAGCGTTGCATGGTGTCTCCTGTGGCAGAACGGTAGCCCTCGGCCTATAATACGTCAAGCTATGGAAACTATTGATCCGATTTCTTTAGAGATTCTGTGGAACCGCCTGATCTCGATTGTCAACGAACAGGCCACGGCCCTCCAGAACGCCTCGTTTACCACCGTGGTCCGCGAAGCCGGCGACCTGTCGGCCGGGGTGTTTGACACTCGGGGCAATATGATCGCCCAGGCCGTCACCGGCACACCGGGCCATATCAACACCATGGCCCTGGCCGTGCGTCACTTTTTGCGCCACTACCCGTGGCAGCAGCTCGAAGCCGGCGACAGCCTGATCAGCAACGATCCGTGGCTGACCTCCGGCCATCTCAACGACTTCACCGTGGTGACCCCGATCTTTCGCCACGGCCGGCCGGTCGCCCTGTTTGCCAACACCTGTCATGCGGTCGATGTCGGTGGCCGGATGCTGGGCGCCGACGCCCGCCAGGTGTTTGAAGAGGGCATTTATGTTCCGATCATGAAGCTCTTCCGCGCCGGGCAACCGAATGACGACCTGTTCCGGCTGGTCAAACAGAATGTGCGGGCGCCCGATCTGGTCGAGGGCGACCTGATGGCCCAGGTCGGCAGCAACGAGGTCGGCGGAGCCAAGCTTCTGGAGTTCATGGACGAGGCCGACCTGAGCGGGCTGGATGCCCTGTCGGACGCCATTCTGAATACCTCGGAAACGGCCATGCGGGAGGCGATTGGCGAGCTGCCGGATGGGACGTATGCGCACGAGATTCGGATGGACGGCTTTGACGAACCGATCGTCGTCAAGATCGCGGTGCGCGTCGCCGGCTCAGACCTGTTCGTTGATTTCAGCGGCACCTCGGCCCAGTGCGAGCGGGGGATCAACGTCCCGTTCGCCTACTGCGTGGCCTATACGACCTATCCCCTCAAATGCGCCATCTCGCCCGCCGTGCCGAACAACGAGGGCAGCTTTCGACCGATTCATATCAGCGCCCCGCCGGGCTGCATCCTGAACTGCGAGTTTCCGGCACCGGTCGGCGGGCGGCATATTATCGGCCACTTTCTTTCCACCGCCGTGTTTGGCGCGCTGTCACAGGCGGTGCCTGAGCGCGTCCTGGCCGACGGCGCGGCCAATATCTGGATTACCCAGTTCACCGGCACGGACGCCGCCGGCAAAAGCTTTACCTACGTCTTCTTCTCGTCCGGCGGCATGGGCGCGCGGCCGGATAAGGACGGCATCTCGGCCACCGCCTTCCCCAGCGGCATCCAGGGCGTGCCGGCCGAAATCATCGAAAACGTCTCCCCGCTGCTCATGGAACAGCGCGCCCTAGTGCCGGACTCCGGCGGGCCGGGCCGATACCGGGGCGGCCTGGGCCAGGAGATGGTCTTGTCGGTTCGCACGTCCGAGCCGGTCATTCACTCGGCCATGTATGACCGCACCAAATTTCCGGCTCTGGGCTATGGGGGCGGCAAGAACGGCGAGCTGGGCGATTTCCGCTTATCGGACGGCAGCCGTCCGCACCCCAAGGCTCAGTACCGCCTGCTGCCCGACCAGAAAGTCACCCTGCGTCTGCCGGGTGGGGGCGGTTTCTACTCGCCCCTGGAGCGCGACCCCGAACTGGTCCGCCAGGACGTGCGGGACGGCTATGTGTCCGTAGAGGCCGCCCGAGCCGAGTACGGCGTGGTGCTGGATGCCGAGGACGAGATCGACTGGCCACACACCCGGCGTCTGCGGGCCGAGCGGTCACCGAGCGAGAAGAAGCGAGACGACGTTTGAGCTTGTTGTCATCGCTTTCTTTGTCGGAAGCATAGCTCTCGTGTGCCTTGTTGTTGGAGTCTCTGCCTGGCGTTCGGTGAGCCGACCCGGAGGGAAAACGCCGTGACTCAGGGCTCGGCCGCGACCTCGACCGACACCAGCCGCAATACCCCGGCCCCCGGCCGCAACCAGCCCTCCAGCACGATGGCGCGCTCGCGCATGTCCGGCCGCTGCAAGACGCTCAGCAGACGCTCTTCGGCCACAAAGCGCAGCCCCAGCGGCGACACCCGGCGCAGCTTCTCCTCGGCCCGGTAGGCCGGAATGACGGGTTCCACCCGGCTCACCCGAAACCGCCAGCGTTTGTCCGCGATCCGCACTCTGAGGACCGGAAACCCGGTGCCGCCGGCTTGATCGCCGGTCTCAAGCACCCCGGTCAGACGGACCAGCGGGGCGGGCGAAATGCCGGGGAACAGGGCCGAGCCGACTTGAGCCAGACCGGGTGTGGCCAGGAGGCACAGCCCCAGCACGACGAGACTGGTGCGGCGTGGCATGGCTCTCATTCTCTCCCCGGCCTCCCGGCGGGTCAATCGCGTCAGACCAGGCGGGAGTGCCTCAGTTTGGATTTCTTCCCTGGAAGAGGACTCTCCTGCTCAGAAATCCCCCTGCGCTGGCGCGCTTCCCCCTTTGACAAAGGGGGATTAAGGGGGATTTGCCCGAAGGGGCGACTACCCTCAGAGCGGGCCGCTGGGAATGAGACAGGCAATCGTTTTCAAACTGAGACACTACCGGAGCGTCATCAACCTTGCCGGTCGGGTTCGCATAGAATAGACTGACCGCTACCCCGCCACGCGGTCCAATCGACCCGAGAGTCTGCCTTGCTCGTGAGCGAACCTCCCCCCTCATTCCTCGTTGCGTCTTTTGTCTTCGGCGCGTGCATTGGCAGCTTTTTGAATGTGTGCATCTACCGCATTCCGCTTGGCCGGTCTGTGGTTTCTCCCCGGTCGCAGTGTTTGCGCTGCGCAAGCCGCCTGGCCTGGTATGACAATATCCCGCTCGTGAGCTATGTGATTTTGGCCGGCCGCTGTCGAGCGTGCGGGGCACGGTTTTCCTTCCGCTACTGGTGTGTGGAAGCCCTGACCGGGCTGCTGGCCGCCCTGATTGTGTATCGCTTCGGGCTGAGCCTGCCCGGCCTGGGCTTTTTCGTGCTGGGCGCAGCTCTGGTGGTCGTCAGCTGTATCGACCTCGACCACCGGATCATCCCGGACGTGATCAGCCTGCCCGGCGTGTTGGTCGGCGTCGGCTTTTCCGCCGTCAATCCGGTCCTCAGCTGGCACAGCTCGCTGCTCGGGGTAGCGCTCGGCGCCGGGATTCTCCTCGCCCTGGCTCTCGGCTATCAGGCGCTGACCGGCAGACAGGGCATGGGCGGCGGCGATGTGAAGCTGCTGGCCATGATCGGCGCCTTTCTGGGCTGGCGGGCGGTGCTGTTCACCCTGCTGCTGGCCTCATTCCTCGGTTCGGCGGTCGGGCTGGGCACGATGATTCGTCAGCACAGCGACACCAGGCTGGCCCTGCCCTTTGGTCCCTTCCTGGCGTGTGGCGCGCTGAGCTACATCTTTTTTGGAGAGGCGGTCATCGCGTGGTATTTTGGAGTCTTCCGCTAGATGAGCGGCCGGCGTTCGGACAATCTGTTCAGTGAGAGCTGGTTTTGAAAGACACACCTTGTTCCCCCGTTTCTGAGGCGCACGCCGAGTATACCCGCCGGCTGCACGCCCGGCGGACGCTTGTCGAACGTTTCACCGGCTACGATAGACGGACGGGTACGGCACGGCTGGTGGTGTTCCTGGTGGGCGCCGGGCTGGGCTGGTTCTTGTGTCGTCCGGGGCTGCTGTCGTGGTGGTGGCTGACCGGGCCGGCCCTGGTGTTTGTCGGGCTGGTGGTGGTGCACGAACGGTTCAGACGCCGGCTGCGTCTGGCCGAGCGCAGCGTCGCCTTCTACGACCGGGGCTTGGCCCGGCTGGAGAACCGCTGGGCGGGCGGTGGGGAAGCCGGTCTGGACTTGCTTCAAGAAGACCATCCCTACGCGGCGGACCTCGACCTGTTCGGACCCGGCTCGGTGTTCGAGCTGCTGTGTACGGCTCGGACGCGGGGCGGAGAGCGGACGCTGGCGGCCTGGTTGCAGACGCCGGCCCAAGCGCAGGAGATTCAGGCCCGCCAGGCTGCGGTTGAGGAGCTTCGGCCCAAACTCGACCTCCGCGAAGAGCTGGCCCTGCGTGGCGCAGACGTGCGGGCCGGTACTGACCCGGATGTGCTGGTCAACATTGCCGGGCAGGAGAATGCGGGACGGAAGCTGAGCCTGGCGCATATATCTCGGGCACGTGGACTGGCCGCAGTGCTGGCGGCCGGCTTGGTCGTGTGTCTGGTGGGCTGGCAGCTGGCGTATTGGGGGGCTCTGCCCTTTCTCATTGCGGCCAGCCTGGCCGGAGCCTACGCGCTTGGACTACGGTCTCAGGTCAAGCGAGCCGTGGCCGGCGTCGAACGTCTGCTCCACGACTTGTCGGTGCTGGCGGATATGCTGGCCTGCCTTGAGACCCAGCGCTTCAGCAGCCCGCGCCTGAGGACGCTGCACGACCGACTGACGCACGGCGCACGGCTCCCATCTCGCCAGATCGCTCAGCTCCGGCGGCTGATCGCCCTGCTCGAATCGCGCAAAAATCAGCTTTTTGCCCCACTCGCCGCGCTCGTGCTGTGGACCACCCAGGTGGGGCTGGCGATTGAAGCCTGGCGCGGCACGTCCGGCCAGAATATCGCAACGTGGCTGGCGGTGCTTGGCGAGTTTGAGGCGCTGTCTGCCCTGGCCGGCTATGCCTACGAGCATCCGGCCGACCCGTTTCCGGAGCTTGTGTCGGCGGGACCGTACTTCGAGGGCAGGCGGCTCGGCCACCCGCTGCTGCCCGAGGCCGAGTGTGTCAGAAATGATGTCCGGCTGGGCGACCCGCTCCGGGTGCTCGTCGTCAGCGGATCGAATATGTCGGGCAAGAGCACCCTGCTCAGAACGGTCGGGACGAATACGGTTCTGGCCCTGGCTGGCGCGCCGGTTCGAGCCGCATCTCTGCGCCTGTCGTTGCTGATGCCGGGTGCCTGCCTGCGCATTCAGGACTCGCTGCAGGCCGGCAGCTCACGCTTCTACGCCGAAATTCTGCGGCTGAGTCAGATTGTGGACCTGACCCGGGCAGACGTGCCGGTGCTGTTTCTGCTGGACGAGCTGCTGCACGGCACAAACTCTCACGACCGGCGCAGCGGCGCCGAAGCCGTGGTCCGCAGCCTGCTCACGCGCAACGCAGTCGGCCTGGTGACCACTCATGACCTGGCGCTGGCCGATGTGACCACCAACCTGGCTCCCCGAGCCGCAAATGTGTGCTTTGAGGATTATTTCGAGGAGGGCCAGCTGCGTTTTGATTATCGGATGCGCCCAGGCGTGGTCGCTAAGAGCAACGCCCTGGCACTGATGCGTTCGGTCGGCCTGGAGGTCTGAACGCGCTGGCGGTTGAGGCCGATTTTCGCTATGCTCCGCAACGCCGAGGAAGGCGATGGCCGGATTTTTTCTGACATTCGAGGGGGTCGAGGGCGGGGGCAAGACAACCCAGGCGCGCCTCCTGGCCGAGGCGCTGCGGAAGCGGGAACACACGGTTCTTGTCACCCGTGAACCCGGCGGCACCGAGGTCGGTAAAGTCCTGCGTCGGCTGGTCTTGGAACCCGCCGGGGCGCCGCTGGCCGCCGAGGCGGAACTGCTGCTGCTGCTGGCCGACCGGGCTCAACACGTGCGGGACGTGATCCTGCCCGGACTGCGCGATAACGCGGTTGTGATCTCAGACCGGTTCCTGGATTCCACTATCGCCTATCAGGGCTATGGGCGAGGCATCCCGCTCGATCTGCTGCACCGTTTGAACAGTTTTGCGAGTCGGGCCTGTCTGCCTGACTTCACCGTTCTTCTCGATGTCCCCGTCGAGGTCGGCTTGCGGCGGGCAAGTCAGAGCCGAGGCGCCTCACAGGTAGACCGCTTTGAAGCTCAGGCCCTGGACTTCCACCACCGCGTCCGGCAGGGCTTTTTGGCTGTCGCCCGGGAACATCCCGGGCGGGTGCATGTGGTTGACGCGGCTCAGCCCGTAGACCGTATTCATCAGCAGATCGTGTCGATCGTGCTGGAGCGGATGGGGCAGGCCGCAAGCCCCAAATCGCACACCTGACGCAACACCCGACGCTTCCTCTTTACGTGTGACCGTTTAGTCTCTACCTTGCCCGCATGTCCTTTGCTGCCATAGAAGGTCAGCCTGCGGCTCTGAGTACGCTTCGCAACGCTCTGGCGGTCGAGCGTCTGGCCCACGCCTATCTGTTCGTCGGGCCGTCCGGGGTCGGCAAAAAGCGCACAGCTCTGGCCCTGGCCCAAGCCCTGCTGTGTCCCGAGCAGGCCGGCACCGGATGTGAGACGTGCGCGACGTGTCGAGCGGTCGCCGACGGCGCCCATCCCGATCTCAGCCTGGTCGCGCCACAGGCGGGCAGAACCACGCTGGGCATCGATCAGGTTCGTGAGCTGCAACACTTTCTGAGCCTCCAGTCCGCCCGCGGCAACCGGAAAATCGGCGTGATTGAGGACGCCCAGGTCCTGACACCCCAGGCCCAGAGCAGCCTGCTCAAAATCGTCGAAGAGCCGCCCGGCAGCGCGCTGCTGATCCTGCTGTCGGTCAGTGCCGCCAGCCTGTCGCGCCCGCTGCTGTCCCGCTGCCAGCAGGTGCGCTTTGCCGCTCTGGCGCCGGTTACGGTCGAGCAGCTTCTGGTCCAGCAGCATGCCCTGCCGGCGGCCGAGGCGCACGCCCTGGCGCTCTACAGTCGGGGCAGCATCGGCCGCGCCTTATCGCTCGACGCCGGGGTCTTCACCGAAGAGCGCCGCCACCTGCTCGACGCGCTGGAGCAGCTCGAAGGCGCTCCGTTTGGCCGGGTGTCGGAGCTGGCCGAATGGCTGGTGGCCGACCGCACCAAGAAGTCCCGCACCAAGACAGACCGTTCCGAGCGGTCGGCCGGCGGTGATCGCCTGGAGCTGATCCTGAGCTGGTACGAAGAACGCCTGCGTTATGTGTTGCTGGGCCAAGACGGTGTGATACGTTATGCGGACTGTCTGCCCGTACTTGCCCAGGCGACGCAGGGCCTGGGCGTGGAAGAGGCTCTGCGACAGCTCCGCCTCGTCTATGATACGATACACGCCCTGGGCCGCAACGCTAACCCGCGGCTGGCGGTCGAAGACCTGCTGCTCCAGCTTGCTGCCCGGGCTACAGGCGAAGGCTGATGAGCGGCTGAAGAAGAGAGAGTGGCGTTCACCCTTGAGGAGAAAGACATGAGCCCGTCACGGAAAATCCTCGTTGGCGTTGCCTGGCCGTATGCCAACGGCGAGCAACATATCGGTCACATTGCTGGCGCGTATCTGCCACCGGATATCTTTTCGCGCTACCAGCGCATGATCGGCAACGAGGTCTTGATGGTGAGTGGCTCGGATACTCACGGGACGCCGGTCAGCGTGCGGGCCGAGGCAGAGGGGAGCAGCCCGGCGGTGGTGGTCGAACGCTTTCACACCGGTTTTGTGGAGAGCTATCTGAAGCTGGGGCTGACGTTCGATCTGTTCACCCATACCGATACCCAGAACCACTGGGACGTAACCCAGCGGATGTTTCGCCAGCATCGAGACCACGGCTATATTTACGCCGACACCCAGCAGCAGCTGTACGACCCCGAGGCCAAGCGTTTTTTACCCGACCGGTATGTCGAGGGCCGGTGTCCGTTTTGCGGCAGTCCCGAGGCGCGGGGGGATCAGTGTGACAGCTGTGGCCGGACCTACGAGGCCATCGAGCTGAAACAGCCGCGCTCGCGGATTACCGGCAATACGCAGCTCGAGATTCGGCAGACCGAACACTTTTTCCTCGACCTCGGCAAGCTCCAGCCTCCGCTCCGAGACTGGTTGCAGCAGGGCAAGAAGCACTGGCGGCCGAACGTCATTCGGTTTTCCCGCACCCAGGTCGAACAAGAGGTGTTGCGCGGCCGTCCCATCACCCGTGACCTGGAGTGGGGGATTACGATTCCGCTCGACGGCTACGCGGATAAGCGCATCTATGTCTGGTATGACGCGGTGATCGGCTATTTCAGCGCCACCATCGAGTGGGCCGCGCTGAACAACACGCCCGACAAATGGCGCGAGTGGTGGGACCCGAGTGTGAACGCCGACGCCCGGGCCTACTATTTTATCGGCAAAGACAATATCCCCTTCCACGCCATGATGTGGCCGGCGATGCTGATCGGCTACGGCGGACTGCACCTGCCCTACGATGTCCCGGCCAACGAGTACCTCAACATGTACGGCCGCAAGTTCAGCAAGAGCCGCGGCCATGTCATCGGTATTCACGGCGCCCTGGAGCGCTACCAGGCCGACTCCTGGCGCTACGCCCTGACCGCCATCGCACCGGAGGGCAACGACGTTGACTTTACCTGGGACGACTTTGTCGAGCGGGTCAACAACGAACTGGTCGCCAACTGGGGCAATCTGGTCAACCGGGTGCTGGGCTTTGCCAATTCCCGCTTCAAGGGGCTGGTCCCCGAGCCGGGGTCGCTGGACGCCGCCGACCGGGCCATCCTGGCCGAAATCGAGGCCGGGTTTCAGACCGTCGGCGATTTGTACGGGGCGGTCAAGCTGAAGCTGGCGCTGAATGAAGCCCGTCGGCTCAGCCAGCAGGCGAATCTGTATTTTCACGACAAAGCGCCGTGGACAACGCTGAAAACCGACCCCCAGCTGGCGGCCACGACGATCTATGTGGCCCTGCAGGTCATCGATTGGTTGAAGCTACTGTGGGCGCCGATTTTGCCCCACACCAGCCAGCAGCTCCACGAACTGCTCGGCTATGAGGGACAGCTGTTCGGTCGCCAGTATACCGAAACGGTCGAGGATGAGCGGGGGTCACACCTGGTCCTGCGCTACGATCACAGCGGGGCGAGCGGCGTGTGGCAGCCGACGACCTTGGCGCCCAAGCAGGCCCTGCGCAAACCCCGGCCGCTGTTCGTCAAACTTGACGAGGACGTGCCGGAAAAGGAACTCCAGGCCCAGGCTGAGGCCGGCTAGACATGCTGGTCGACTCGCACTGTCATCTGACCGACGAAAAATTTGAGCCCGACCGCCAGGCGCTGCTCGAACGCGCCCGAGCTGCGGGCGTGTCGAGCTTTGTTGTGATCGGGGCAACCGGCGCCTTTGCCCATAACGACAAGGCGCTGGCCCTGGCTCAGCAACACGCCGATGTGTTTGCCGTGGTCGGCGTCCATCCCCATGATGCTCAAACGATTACGGCGGAGACGTATGCGCGTTTGCGCGCCCTGGCCCGCCAGCCCGAGGTCGTCGGCTTGGGCGAGACGGGGCTGGATTTTTACTACGAGCATTCTCCACGCGAGGACCAGCGCCGGCACTTTCGGGCGTTTATCCGTTTGGCTCAGGAGCTTGACCTGCCCCTGTCCATGCACGTTCGCGACGCCTACGCCGAGGCTGCCCAGCTGCTGCGTGAGGAGGGCGGCGGACACCTGCGCGGGGTCATGCACTGCTTTACCGGCACTGCCCGGGAAGCCCGGACCCTGCTTGACCTCGGCCTGTATATCTCCTTGAGCGGGATCGTCACGTTCAAGAGCGCCCAGGCGTTGCGTGAGGTGGCGCGGGAGCTGCCGCTCGAACGTCTATTGGTCGAGACAGACTGCCCATTTCTGGCCCCCGTTCCCTACCGTGGTCGCCGGAATGAACCCGCCTATGTCGTCGAGGTAGCCCGCACCCTGGCCCGGCTGAAAGACTGCTCCCTCGGCGCGCTTGCCGGGGCGACGAGCCGCAACGCCCGGACTCTGTTCGGTTTGCCGGGCTAGAGCAGTTTTCGTAATGACGTAGCGGGGCGAGCCGGAATGCTGAAGAGAAGCCCCGCAGGCGGTGCCGAAGAGTGCCCTCCTGCACGCTACACTACGGTAGAAACTGCTCTAGACTGGCAAGCGGCGCTCGCTCTCGGCCCGACGCCCCTCGCGACACTCTCGACAGATGCCGTAGATCTCCATCTTGTGACTGGTGGCCACAAAACCGAAGCGATGGGCCATCTCTTCCTGCAGGGCCTCGATTTCAGGATGCATGAACTCGATGATGCGACCGCAGCGCTCGCAGATCAGATGATC
>JAAXHF010000160.1 GCA_012271025.1 Deltaproteobacteria bacterium
CATGCACAGCCACACCCCGGTCAGGTTGATGGCAATGACCCGCTCCCAGGCGGCCTCGTCATAGTCAACCGTCTGGGCGCCCGGCCCCTCAATGCCGGCGTTATTATGGGCGCAGTCGAGCCGCCCGTAGGCGTCGATACAGCCGGCGACAAGCGCCTCAACCTCGGCCGCGCGGGACACGTCAGCGGCCACGAAGCGGGCCTCGCCCCCGGCCTCGGCAATCAGCCGCACCGTCTCCTGGCCGGCGTCGGCCGCCACATCGGACACCACAACGCGCGCCCCTTCGCGGGCAAAGGTCAGGGCCGTCGCCCGGCCGATGCCCGACCCCCCGCCGGTGACCAGCGCAACCTTGTCGGTGACGAATCCTGGCATGTTCTCCTCCTATTGGGCGGTGATCCCGCCGTCGACCGACATGGCGTGGCCGGTGACAAACGAGGCCGCGTCCGAGCACAGCCACACCACCGCTTCGGCGATTTCCTGGGGCTGGCCGGCCCGGCCGACTGGATGGATGGAGACAAAGCCTTCCATCATGCCCGGATTGCCGCTCGTCAGCCGCTCGACCATCGGGGTTTCAATGACCCCCGGGCACATGGCGTTGACCCGAATCCCGGCCTTGGCGTATTCCAGGGCTGCGGTTTTGCTCAGGCCGACCACGCCGTGCTTGCTGGCCACATAGGCCGGCATGCCCGGAGCGCCGATCAGGCCGGCTCCCGAGGCGGTGTTGACGATGGCCCCGCCGCCCTGCTCAAGCATGGGCGGGATCTCATACTTCATGCACAACCATACCCCGGTCAGATTGACCCCAATAACGCGGTCCCAGTCCGCCTCGGCGTACTCGGCCGTATTGCTGACCGTCCCCTCAATGCCGGCATTATTATGGGCGCAGTCGAGCCGGCCATAGGCGTCGAGGGTGAAGCGGACCATGGCCTCGACTTCGGCCGCCCGGGTCACGTCGGTTTTGATGCAGCGGGCCTCGCCGCCCGCGTCCTTGATGAGCCGCACCGTCTCCTCGGCCTTGTCGACCACCACGTCGGCGACCACGACCTGCGCCCCTTCGCGGGCAAAGGTCAGCGCCGAGGCTCTGCCGATCCCGGTGCTGCCGCCGGTGACCAGCGCAACTTTTCCGCTCAGTAATCCTGCCATGCACGGCCCTCCTTGTGGGTCTGGATATAGACACGCCGCCCGCCGCTTGGCAAGGCCGACCCCATTTCTTCCGCCAGGCTGGTGGCGTATCATGGTCGGCGATGCCCGCCCGGTCCCGTCATTGCCCGAGGCCGGGAAAACACACGGCCTGAGTTCCCGCCCGTGACGGGCGCATGAAACGGATTCCATGTCACGCTGGTTTGTGTTGTCCCTTGCCGCCGCCATCATGTTTGCCGACTCGGTCGGCTATACCCTGATTATCCCCATGCTGCCGTCTATGGCTCGGGAGTTGGGGCTGACCGAAACCTGGGCCGGCATCTTTTACGCCTCGTATGGCCTGATCTCCCTACTGCTGTATCTGCCCTTTGGCTATGTGGTTGATCGGGTTGGCGAGCGCCTGTGGCTGACGGCCGGGATGCTGGTGCTGGGCCTGACTGCGGTAGCGTTCTCGATGGCGTCGAGCTTTTGGCCCCTGCTGCTGTGTCGGCTGGCCCAGGGGGCGGCCGCCTCGGCAACCTGGGCGGCGACCCTGCCGCTGGCCGCCCGTCTGGCGGATAAAGACCAGCGCGGGCTGGAAATGAGCATCGTGCCCATCGCCTTCAGTCTGGGGGCGATTGGCGGGCCGGCGCTGGGCAGCTTTGGCCAGGCTCGCGAGCCGTTCGTCTATTTTGCCGTCCTGCCCTGTGTCCTGGCCGTGCTGGCCTTTTTTGTCATTCCGGACCGGATGGCGGCGACCGGCTCCCCGGCCGAGCACGACCAGCCCCTCTCGCTGGCATCCCTGCGGCAGCTCTTGTCGTCCCGTCTGACCAGTGCCTGTCTGGTCATTCTGGTGACCTGCGCGGCGCTGGGCGCGATTGAGATGCTGCTGCCGCTCCAGCTGGCCCAGATTGGCTGGTCGCGCCAGGAGATCGGGGTGTTGTTTACGGCTTGGGGCGCTGCGGCCCTGATTTGCCAGCCCCTGATCGGCGCCTGGTCAGACCGCCGCGGACGCCAGGAACCGATGATCCTGGGTCTGCTCGCGTCCGCCGTCTTGATTCCGAGCCTGTTTTTGACCCTGGAGTCGCCGGGGCTGTTTGTCCTGGCCCTGGGAGCGATCATCGCCCTGTCGGCCGCCCTGGCTCCGTCGATGCCGCTGATTGCCGATGGGCTGAGCCACGGCCAGGCCGGCAAGGCGTTTGGTTTTTACAACATGGCCTTCAGCATCGGCATTGTCCTCGGCCCCTGGCTGGGGGGGTATGTCACCGAGCAGGTCCACGTCTTTGGGGCGGCGCTTCTGCTGGCGGTTCCGCTCGGGCTGACGGCCTGCGCCCTGCCGCGCTTTCTGGCTTCGGTGCCCCTCAGTCCGTCGTAATCGTCCGAAGGAAGAGGACCAATGCGCTGCCCCCAGTGCGGAACCCACAATCGCTCGGCGGCCAGGTTTTGTGATCAGTGCGGCACCGGCCTGACGCCTGTGTCCGGGATGGCTCGCCCGGCGGCTGAGCGGCGTCAGCTGACCGTCCTGTTCTGCGATGTGGTGGGGTCCACCCGCCTGGCCGAGCAGCTCGACCCAGAAGAACTGCGCGATGTCATCCGCAGCTACCAGGAGCTGTGTGCGGAGGTGGTGGCCGGCTTTGCCGGCTATATCGCCCAATACCTGGGCGACGGGCTGCTGGTCTACTTCGGGCATCCGGTCGCCCATGAGGACGACGCGATCCAGGCCGTGCGGGCCGGCCTGCGCATCGTCGGGGCGGTCCAGGATTCGCCCCTGCTCAGGCAGGCCGCGCGGCCGTTGCGGGTGCGGGTCGGCATTCATACCGGTCAGGTGGTGGTCGGGGAAATGGGCGGCGCCGGGCGGTTTGAGCGGCTGGCGCTGGGCGAGACCCCGAATATTGCGGCGCGCCTGCAGAACCTGGCCCGGCCCGATACGGTCGTCATCAGCGGGGCGACAGCTCGCCTGGTTGAGGGATTGTGTGAGTGGCGGGCGCTCGGCGAGCGCCCGCTGCGCGGCCTGTCCAAGCCGATGGCGGTGTATCAAGTCCTGCGTGAGAGCGGCGAGCGGGACCGCTTTCGGGCTGCGGTCCGGCGCGGCCTGTCGCCCCTGGTGGGTCGCCAGGAGACCCTGGCGGCATTGCTCGACAGTTGGCGCCAAGTCAAGAACGCTTCCGGCCAGGTCGTGCTGCTGAGCGGCGAGCCCGGCATCGGGAAATCCCGTTTGGTCCAGGAACTCAAGGAACGCATCCCGACCGAGGGCGGCACCGAACTCGAGTTTCGCTGTTCGGACCACTTCCAGCACAGCGCCTTCTACCCCCAGATCGAGTATTTCCAGCGCCAGCTCCAGACCGGGCCGGAGGAACGGTCGGCCGACAGACTCTCCCGGCTGGAAACCTTGCTGGCCGATCACCCCTTTGGCCGCCAGGAAGTCGTCCCGCTGCTGGCAGCCCTGCTGTCCATCCCGCTGGACGAGCGCTATACAGTCTGGCAGGGCAGTCCCCAGCGCCAAAAGCAGCGCACCCAGCAGGCCATTGTCGCCGGCCTGCTGCAACAGGCCGCCCGAAGCCCGCTGCTGGTCGTGTGGGAGGATGTCCAGTGGGCCGACCCTTCGACCCTGGATCTGCTCCAGGTCCTGATTGATCGGGTTCCCGACGCCCGTCTGCTGGTCGTCCTGACCTTTCGGTCTGATTTTACGCCGGCCTGGACTATGCGCCCGCACATGAAACAGCTCAGCCTGGGTCGTCTCGGACGCCAACAGGCGGCCCAGCTGATTGCCGGGTTGGCCGACGATCAGAGCCTGCCGGATGACCTCGTCCAGCAGGTCCTGGATAAGACCGACGGCATTCCGCTGTTCATCGAAGAACTGACGACGATGGTGCTGGCCGCCGAATCCTCCTCTTCGTCGGCGTCTCAGACGCCTGACCTGGCCATTCCGGCCACCCTGCACGACTTGCTGATGGCCCGCCTCGATCAGCTCGGCCCGGCCAAAAAGGTTGCCCAGCTCGGTGCCGCCCTGGGCCGTGCCTTTCCCCACGAGGTGATTCGGGCCGTGTGGTCGCTCGACGATCAGTCCTTGCAGCACGGCCTGGAGCGGCTGGCGGTCGCCGAGATCATCTCCCGCCGGGGAGAGCCGCCGCATCCCCGTTGGGTCTTCAAACACGCCCTGATCCAGGACGCGGCCTATCAGTCCCTGCTCAAAAGCCAGCGCCTCGAACTGCACGCCCATATTGCCCGCGTCCTGGAGAAACGTTTTCCTGAGACGGCCGAGACCCAGCCCGATCTGATCGCCCACCACTATACCCAGGCGGGTCTCCAGCAAGCGGCGCTCGACTACTGGAAACGCGCCGGTCAACGCGCGTTTGAACGCTCGGCCTATGTCGAAGCGCTCGAACACCTGGGCCAGGGACTGGCCCTGCTCAAAGCCCTGCCCGAGGGAGCCGAGCGAGCCGAACACGAGCTGGATTTCCACACCACGCGTGGACCCGGTCTGATCGCCACCAAGGGCTATGCCGACCCGGAGGTCAAAGACACCTACGTCCGGGCTCAAGAACTGGGCCACCAGGTTGGCCAGCCGTCCCACGCGTTTTCCGCCCTGCGCGGGCTGTGGATGGTTCATGAGATGCGGGGCGAACTCCACACCGCCCGGCAACTCGGCGAACAGCTGCTGTCGATGACCTCCAGTCTGCCCGATCCGGCCTCGCTGATCGAAGTCCACCGGGCGTGCGGCAACACCTTGTTCTGGCTGGGCGAGTTCGGCCTGGCCCGCGAGCATCTCGAACACGCGATTGCCCTCTACCAGCCCGACACCCACCGCAGCCTGGCCTTTCGCTACGGTTCCGACCCCAAGGTGGTGTGCCTGTTCTACAACGCCCTGACCCTGTGGCTGCTCGGCTATCCCGACCAGGCTCTGGGCCAGTGCCAGCAAGCCCTGGACGCCGCCCACGGCCTCCCCCACAGCCTCGCCGCAGCCCACAACTGGCTGGCCATGTTGCACCAGATTCAGGGCGACCTGTTGGCCAGCCAGGATACGGCTGCGACCGCAGTGGCCATGTCCCAGAAACACGGCTTTCCCCACTGGTTGGCGATGGGGCGGATGCTGCAAGGCTGGGCCACGGCAATGCAGGCGCCGACCGGCGACGGCTTGGCGCAGTTGGAGGACGGACTGGCCGCCTGGCAGGCGACCGGCTCAGCGCTGCTGCGTCCGTATTTTCTGTCTCTGCTGGCCGAAGTGCAGCAAAAGAGCGGACAGGTGGACGCCGCCCTGCACTGTCTCGACCAAGCCTTGCGGGCCGTCGAAGAGTACGGGGAACGCTTCTACGAGGCCGAGCTGCGTCGGCGTAAAGGAGAGTGCCTGCTGGCGTGGGAAATCGAAGAGCAAAAGAGTCCCTACCACAGCGCTCATACGTCCACCGCTGAAGCATGTTTTCAGCGCGCGATCGAGATTGCCCGAAGACAGCGGGCAAAGTCTTTGGAGCTACGGGCGGCCATGAGCCTGGGCCGGTTGTTGCAGACCCAGAACAAAACGACTGAGGCGCGGCAGCTGCTCGCGGAAGTGTCCGGGTGGTTTGATCCTGAACTTGAAACTGCCGATTTGCAGCAGGCGAGAAGACTCCTGGAGGGCTGGGTCGAGACCTGACGAACGATAAGGAGCGCCCCTGGAAAAGCGCGTCCGGGTATAGCAAAGTACAGGTGCGACAAGACCAATATAGACTTGCGAACGGTCAGCGTTCTTCCAATTCTCAGCCCGCCAGGCGAGAGGCGATATATCAGGAACGATGAGAAGCCCGAAAACGACGGTGAGCCGCCCCCGCCAGACCGAACCCAGCGCCAACACCGCTTTGGGAGACCTCTTGAAGGGGATGCTGTTGGGCTGTCAGGTACGGGCCGAGCACACCGGGCTGATTACCGACCGTTCCGGGCTGCGGCTTGACAATCTGATGACCGCCCCGGACCGGGCTCCGGTCGCCGTCGAAGCCGAATATCTGCCCGCGCGAACCGTCGAACACGAGGCGACCGCCCGACTTGGATTGCGGGTCGTGGATGAGCCCAATCCCATCGAGGCGGCTATCGCCCTGCGCTATCCGCGCGACGTAGGGGACGCCGACGACTTGCGCACGGCCATCGCCGCAGCCGAACTATCATACTGCGTCTTCACCCAAGAGTGGGGGAAAGAAGAGAATCAACGGTTTCCCACCACCGGCTGGCTGACCGGCTCGGTGGCCGACCTCGCCGACCTGATTCGTCTGGTCTCCGTTCCCCAGCACGCCGTGGACGCCGCAGCCACCGCCCTGGAGGACGGCATTGACCACGCCGTGACCATCCTGCACGACATGGCCACCCAACGCCCGGCCATTACGCCGCGCATCGCCCATCTGCTGGGAATGTCCGACGTGTACCAGACTCGCCGCATGGCCTGCGCCATTGTGGCCAACGCCCTGATTTTTCATGAGCGGCTAACCGGGATGTATACCGAGGTCAAGCCGCTGCACCTGCTCTGCGCCCCAGCCGTCGCCAATCCACAGGCAGAAATCCTAGCCGCCTGGTCCCACATCCTGGACATCAACTACTGGGCGATTTTTGCCATTGCCCGCGATATCGTCGCCCAACTGCCGCCGCGCGAGGCGGCCCTCATCCTGGCTGCGCTACGCGAAACCGCCCAGGACATCACCACCACAGGTGTCACCAACGCCCACGATCTGACCGGGCGCCTCTTCCAGCGATTGATTGCCGACCGCAAGTATCTGGCCACCTTCTACACCCTGCCAGCGTCGGCGTCTCTGCTAGCTCGCCTGGCCGTCGCCAAGCTGCACGGCGTAGACTGGGCCGACGCTGACGCCATCGCCAGACTGCGCATCGGCGACTTTGCCTGCGGGACCGGCGCGTTGTTGTCCGCCGTCTATGAGCAGATTGCCAGCCGCCATGAACGTACCGGCGGCGATCCGGCTCAGTTGCACCCGGCCATGATGGAAGAGGTGTTGTACGGCTGTGACGTGATGCCCTCGGCCATTCATATTACCGGCTCCACCCTGTCCGGGGTGCAGCCGCAGATTCAGTTTGGCAGGTCGCGGCTGTACACGCTGGCCTACGGGAGGCAGGAGGACGGGAGTATCAAAATCGGTTCGCTGGAGTTGCTGGACCATCAAGCCACGGATGCGATGTTCAATACGAATGACCCGGCCAAACGCACCGGCAGCGTCGGCGAAGAGACTGCTACCCACGTCGTCGCGGAAATCCCCCATGAAGGCTTTGACCTCGTGATTATGAACCCGCCGTTTACCCGCGCCACCAATCACGAAGGCGCGCACGCCGAGGTGACCAACCCCGCCTTTGCCGCGTTTGACGCCACGTCCGCCGACCAGACGGACATGGGCAAGCGTGTGAATACGCTGGGCAAGGACACCTGCTACCACGGCAACGCCGGTATTGCCTCGGCCTTTGTTGCGCTGGCCCATGCCAAGCTCAGACCCGGCGGCGTGCTGGCCCTGGTCCTGCCGCTGTCCGCTGCCGCCGGTCTATCATGGCAGGGATTTCGCCAGATGCTCGTGCAGCGCTACTCGGATATCGCTGTGCTGAGTATCGCGGCCAGCGGCATGGACATGTCCTTTTCCTCGGACACAGGCATGGCGGAATGTCTGGTTATCGCCCGGAAGCGCCAGCAATCCAAGTCAGACACCGCACCTGAAACAGCGCACTTCACATCGCTCCGCCGCCGTCCGCACGGACTCGCTCATGCCAGGGAAATCGCCATAAAAATTCACAGGGCCGACGATATCCGGCGCATTGAGGATGGACCATACGGCGGGACGCGCCTGACCGTCGGGGATGAACTGGACGGCGAAATGATGACCGCCCCATGTCAGACGGACGGAGCGTATTGGGGCGCGGCCCGGCTTCTGGATTACTCGCTGGCCCAAACCGCCTACGCCTTGGCCCGCTCTCAACTCTGGCTGCCCGCCGCAGCCGCAGCCCTTGACCTGAAAACAGCGCCGTTAAGCGTTGTGGGCAAACTGGGCTTGGTCCACCGTGACATCACCGGCCCGCCTCCGCGTGGCCCGTTCACCAAAGTAGCGCCTGACCCGACGGCTACCTACCCCGCGCTGTGGAATCACGACGCCAAGAGAGAAACCCGGTTAGTGTGCAAACCTGACTCCTCGTTACAAGTCCGACGTGGCATGGAATCCAAGGCCGCCGACGTGTGGGCCACCGCCAGCCGTACCCATATCAACTTGGAGTATACATTCGGTTCTCAGCCCCTTGCAGTGGCGTTCACCGAGCGGGAAACAATTGGTGGCATCGTGTGGCCAAATGTGATTTTTGACGAGAAGAGGTTCGAATACGCTTTTGCGGTATGGGGCAACAGCACCCTGGGCCTCTTGTCGTATTGGTGGCACTCCAGCCGCCAGCAATCCAGCAAGGCGAGGATGACGATTCGCTCCGCCGAAACGCTGCCTGTGCTCGACTTCCGTGCTTTGAGCGACGCTCAGTTTCACACCGCCGAAGCAATTTTCGACGAGTTTCGGGACAAGGAGCTGCTACCGGCCTACCTGGCCGATGCCGATGCCAACCGCGCCCTGCTCGACCGCCGTGTCGTGTGCGACCTGCTGGGCTTTGACGACGATCTCTACCACGCCGTGCGCCGGCTGGCCGCCAAGTGGTGCGCCGAGCCGTCCGTCCACGGCGGCAAAAGCCGCCCGAAAGACGCCCGGCCTGTTCGCTGACTCGTTCTGCACGAGAACTCGACAGGGGTCGCTCTTTTCTGCAATTCTTTGCCAAAAGGGAGCGCAATGGTGTATAATATCTTCTATTCCAGAGCGGTCCCTCACGGTTTGTTCACGTTCCAGTCGTATTCGTAGTCTATCGATCCGCTGAAGGTCTTGAGACGTGCGGCGAGTTCTTCCTCGGCATACTGCATGAGGTGTTCGATGACCGTCTTTTCGGTGCCGCCGAAGTCCTCCACGTACCACTCGTAGATACTCGATATCAGCAGGAAGTCGTCGTCTACGAAGCTCGCGCCTCGGGGATGGTTGATGTAGGCGCGTGCGCCAGCCTCAAGCTGCGTCTCGGTATTGGCCGCAGTATACACCGTCGGGGATAAATTCGGACAGCCGTGGCTGGCGCAGTTGACGGCGTAATGAATGCGCGGGTCGCGCCAGATGGGGCGCAGGATGCCGTGCTCGATGTTGTTCAGGGTCAGCGGCATGCCCGCGACCTCGGCGTGCACGTCGTCCCAGGGACCGAGCGGCAACCAGCCCTGGTAGATGTCGCGGATGGAGTCCACCGGATAGGCGTCCACCACGACCCGCACGGTGAGCGCGTTGTAGAAGTTGATCCAGTACGCCTGCTGTTCCTGGCGGGAGTAGTGCCGCGGGTCGAGTTCTTGCAGCGAGGTCAGATAGCCAGCCAGCTTGGCGGCGTCCTCGGCGTTGGCCTTGAGCGCGGCGTAATCGAAGCGATTGATGCCCGACGGATGGCTGGTGAGATAGGTGTCCAGGATGCCTTGCCACGCGCTGTGATCAATAGACGCGGCGTTGGTTTCGACGCTCGCCTCCCAGGCTGACAGCAGTTCCGAGCCGGGGGCGGCCTTGGCAACGCCGGCCAGCAGCGCGACGCCGAGCAGCCCCAGCATGATCCGGTTGTGTGGCCCCGCGCGTTTGGCGTTCTTCAGCTGGACAGACTCCATAGGCGGCTCTCCCCGGTTTTGACGAGAGTGACTCAAGTCTTCCGTCAGACTGCGGGGTTGTCAAGCTGGAACGTGGACCTGAGGGAGGGTGCGGTTCTTGGCTTTTCGGCCAAAACGTGGCAAGACGCTGAAAAGACCGGCACCGCTTTTCGAAGGCTGGCAAAAGGAGGGCGCATGGAATTCGGCGTTGTGCTTCCCCACATCGGCGCGTTTGCCCGCGAACAGGTGGTCGAGCGGATTCAGGCCGTGGCCCAGCGGGCGGATGCGCTGGGCTATCACTCGGTCTGGGTTGGCGACCACGTGGTGTTTCCGGCCCAGCTCCAGTCCAAGTACCCGTATCACCCCGAGGGCAGGTTTCCGGTTGACAGCAACGATAACTTTCTCGATCCCCTGACCGTCCTGAGCTATGTCGCGGCTTGTACCACCAGCGTCCGGCTGGGCACCGGGGTGCTGATCGTGCCGTACCGGAATCCGGTCGTGACGGCCAAGATGGTGGCCAGCATGGATGTCTTGTCGCATGGGCGGGTGATCCTCGGCGGCGGCTCGGGCTGGCTGCAAGAGGAATTCGAGGTGCTTCACGCGCCCTACCGCCAGCGTGGGGATCAGACCGATGAATACTTGCAGGTCATGAAAGCGCTGTGGACCCAGGACCAGGCCCACTTTGACGGACGCTACGAGAAATTCTCCGACATTGTGTGCGCGCCCAAACCCGTCCAAAAGCCGCACCCGCCGATCTGGATCGGCGGCCACAGCAAGCGTGCCCTGCGGCGCACCGCCACGCTCGGCGACGGCTGGTATGGGCACGTGTTCTGGCGCGACCCGGACGGCTTTGCCGGGGATATTGCGGCCATCAAACGGCTGGCCGAGCAGGCCGGCCGCGACCCCGACTCGCTGACCTATGCCGCGCTGTCGTACGAACGCAGCTTCGAGGACGTGTTGGCCGCCCTGCCGCGCTATGAGGCCGGCGGTCTGGACCACGTCGTCCTGGCCTTCTTTGCCTGGACCGATCAGTTTGACGAGGTGCTGAGGCTGATGGAACGCTTTGCCGGGGAAGTCGGACTCACACCCAGATAGGGAACGGAGGGGAACAGCATGGATATGCAACAACATCACAGCCCGGATGAGCAGCACTGGATCGAGATAGCCGGCCGCATGGCCGACGATTTTGCGTTGCGCGCCGCCCAGCACGACGAAGAACGCTCCTTCCCGTACGAGAACTATGAGCAGCTGCGCGAGACGGGTTACTCGATCATGACCATTCCGACCGAGCTGGGGGGTGGTGGGGTCAGTCTGCTGGAGCGGGTCAAGGCTCAGGAACGCCTGGCCCAGGGCTGCGGTCCGACCGCCCTGGCGATCAATATGCATTTCAACATTCTGGGCGTGGTGACCGATGTGTGGCGCACGACCAAAGACGCGCGGGCCGAAGCCCTGCTGCGCCAGATCGCGGCCAACCGCTGGATTGTGGGTGGCTCGGGATCGGAGGCCAATAATGCGGTCACCGTGCTGCGGCCCAAGGCCACGGCCGAGCCCATGGACGGCGGCTGGAAGGTCAGCGGCAAGAAGATCTTCAGCACCCAGAGCATTGCCCTTGATCGCTACTTCTCCGAGGCGACCTGGGGACCGAGCGACAACCCCAAAGAGGGCAAGATCATTTCGTTTCTGATTCCCCGCGACACCCCCGGCCTGTCGATGAAGGACGACTGGAATACGATGGGCATGCGGGCGACCGAGTCACGCAGCACCGAACTCCAGGACGCCTTTATCCCGGACGACGCGATTTTTCTGGAGCGTCCGGTCTTCACCCGGGGCGGTGTCCTGAGCCTGTTTCTCAAAGCCCCGTTTTCCATGGGTGGGGTGTATATCGGCATTGCGGTGGCGGCGCGTAATTTCGTGGTCGAGTTCATGCGCGACCGCCCGCGCTTTCCGCACAAGCAGCCGATGAGCCATCTGCCCAGTGTGTATAACAAAGTCGGCGAGATGGACGTCCTGATCGAGGGCGCGCGGGCGGCAATGTGGAAAGCCGGGGCCGAGGTCGAACACGAGGACATCCGTATGTGGGGTCGCAAAAGCGTGGCCGCCCGGATGATCGCCATTGAAAACTCGGTCCGCGTGGTCGATCTGGCCATGCGCACGGTCGGCGGTATCTCCTACTACAAACGGCTGCCCCTGGAGCGCTATTTCCGTGACGTGCGGGCCGGTCTGTTTCACCCGGTCGACGCCGACGACACGCTCGAGCTGCTGGGCAAGACAGCCTTCGACATTTCGATGAGCGATGACGAGGCGACCTGGGGTTGAGAACGGGAGCACAATGATGGCGCGGTCTATAAGTCGCCCGCCCATAAACGGCTGAGCAGGGTCCGCCAATGGACCGCGTGGACCCCGTTGTCCAGCCGTTCAATCGGGTCCTGGGAAACGAGGTAGAAGCGTTGACAGATGCCTTCCTCTTGCAGTGCCCGTAAGCCCTTGCCGTCGCGTTTGGTGGTGCGCTGGCTGGCTTTGACCTCAATTGCGACCTCATCGCCGATAATGAAGTCAACCTCGTGCCGATGGGTTGAGCGCCAGTAGCACAGTTCCTGGTGGGTCCGCTGGTAGCTCAGCGCGGCTCGCAATTCCATACCAATCCAGTGCTCAAAGCTCCGTCCGTACAGGTCGGAGTTGCGCTCAAGCGTGCGCGTGCCGGCCAGAGTATGCGCCACCCCGGTATCAAACAGGTAGAATTTGGCACTGGTAATGGCTTTGCGCTTGCGCGACTTGGTCCAGGCCGGCAGGAGAAAACCGAGCAGGCTGTCTTCCAGCAGGTAGTAGTACTCACGGACCGTCGAGGGCGCGACCTGAGCATCGTTGCCGACCCGGGTAAAGTTGAGGATCTGCCCGTTGCCCAATGCCGCAACCTGGAGGAAACGGGCAAACTGGGGAAGCCGCCGGACCAGACCCTCGGCCTGAATTTCCTCCGTCAGATAGGTATGGGCGTACGCTTGCAACTCCTCGACCGGGTCCTGACTGAGATAGACGCTGGGCAGGCCGCCGTAGCGCAAATAGCGATCAAGATCAAAATGGGTGTCGGTCAGTTCGTCCCAGGTCAGGGGGAAGAGGTTGGCCTGCCACGCCCGCCCGGCCAGCAGGTTGGCTTGGCCGCGGCGCAGCTTGCGGGCACTGCTGCCGGTGAGCAGAAAACGCAGCCGCTTGGTTTCAATCAAGCGCTGGACCTCGTCCAGGAGCTGCGGCACTTTTTGGACTTCGTCAATGACAATCACCGCGTTCGCTGCCTGACCGGTCAGGATGGCTTCCAGTTCAACCGGTGAGCCGGCCAGGCGGAGGTACAGATCCGAACGCAGCAGATCGATCACCTGGGCTTGGTCGGCGAGCTGTTCCCGAATAAGAAATGTTTTGCCCGTGGCTCGTGGCCCAAACAGAAAAAAGGACTTCTTTTGTAACAGGCGCGGTAAATCGAGGCGGCGTTGGGCCTTCATGATCCACAACTCTATTGTGGATTGTCCGTATAATCAACAAAAATGTTGCTGATTTTCCCGATTAAGCTCTTAGCTGTCCGTTGCTCACAAGCGTGGCAGACAATCTGATGCCAGCCCGGACGGCTGTCGAGCAGGCAGACCAGAAACCGGCGAGAGGGAAGGCGCCTACAGGAAGTCGAGAATCGTCCAACTGTTATCGGCATTCTTGGCAGCAAACGCGCTGATTTCGATCACATCGTCGATTTTGTCCAGCACCTTTTGGAACGCCTCACGATTATCAAAGCACGCCTTGATGTCCTCATCTCCCACGAACGGCACATCTACCTCGGCCTCGATACACCCGCGTCCGCTGTCTTCCACAAAAAAAGTAAAGTCAATCTCGCCAACGGGCAGGTCGAGAGAGCCACGGCACTGCGCTCCCGGCTGCACCGTCAAGTCAAGAACGCACTCCCCAAGATCGACAAGTGGGAAGCGATCAATGGTCCAACTCCCATCCTCATTCCTGATGACAGAAACCCCGATCCTCCCCAGCACGTCTGGCAGGCGGGCCGAATAGCAATAGTCGAGTGCAGGAATGCCACTGATGCTGATGCACCCCCGGCCCTCAGCCTCAACAGCAAAAGTAAAGCCGGTGTTGATCGCCCCCAGGCGGGAGGTCTCAAGCTCAAGAGAGATGGTGCCCCGGCACGTCTCTCCCGGATTCATCGTGAGCGTTGCTCTACAGGCCGGTTCCCGCGAGTCCGCTTCCAGATGCTGCGTCGCCTCATTCCACTGAAAGGTCGTGGTCTCACCGGCCTGCGGAAAGTCCGGGACACTGACCTGGGTGTGGGCGCCTGTCAGGAACTCCGTCCCGAAGGTCGTCACCGAGAACGTACTCCGGGCAAACTCCTGGCCATTGTCGTAGGCGACGACGGTGTGTTCTCCATCGCCCAAGGTCCCCCAGTTCGCGTAGCTGAAAAATCCATTCCTCCCGTCATTGTCACAGACCCCACGGGTATCTTCACGGGCCAATCCATACGTCGCGGGAAAAGGGGCTCCTCCGTTGAGGGTGAGGGTGATGTCCCCCTCGGCCTCACACTTCCAGCCCGCGATCATCCCGACGCCCGACACGGTGGTCCCGTTGCCGGGAATCTCAAGGGCGCCGGTGAGTTGGGCGTGGGCCAGAGACGGCACCAAGACCGTGAGCCCCAGGCAAAGGCGAAACAGGAAAGACATCAGTAGCTCCTTTCTGTCGTGTTGCCGTTCAGGTCCGTGCCGGTCGTGGTTGGTAGTGGCCACGTCAGCGCTCCTCCATCAACTCGGGGCAAAGAAAGTCAATGTGGATTCCGTAGCTCTCCAGGGAAAGACGGTGCTCCCGCCAGTCAGTATCAGAGGCGTTGAGAATCGGCGGCTCCTCTCCGCTAGCGATGGCAACGGCCACAAATTTTCGGTCATTGCGGTCGAAGTCCCGCAATTCATCGCTATCGGGAAATTCCTCGAAAACGCGGGCTTCGTGGGGCGTAATATGCACGCGCTGACACAAGTCGGTATTTCCCTGGTTGTTCCAAAGCCACTTAAAGAACACATCGCCCGGCCCCGGCTGGCCAGAAAGACTCAGATTGCCAAGGTATTCTTCGAAAATGCGTCCCATATCATCCAAGACAATCCTCTCCGTGTCTTGAATCTTCTGCAGCCGGTCGAGACACCGCGTGATGCAATCCGGGCTTGCCTGAGTCGCGCTTCCGTTGGCCACCATTGCCACATTCGTATCCATCACCACCGCCGGTCTCACTCCGCTGCCTCCTTGCGCCGTTCTTGAACTGCTCTGGTCATGGCTGCGATTTCACCAAACTCATCGCCGAAAAAATCCTTCGGCCAGTTTGTAATGTTGCCGAACAAATCAAGAGTGAGTTTCGTGATTCTGGAACCACGCGCATCCGTGCTGCAGAAGAAGAGCCCGATATCATCCTTGCTGACTGCCTTCTCAGCAATACGCCGTTGCAGCCGGCGTAGCAGATGCTCGCTGTGGCTCTCGAGGAGAATCTGAACCTTGCGCTTCTGCCAGGCGTCGATGAGGACATCGGCAAGACTCGACTGAACGGCCGGGTGCAGGTGAATTTCCGGTTGTTCAAGGATTATCGTAGAACCTTCTGGCACGTAGAAGCAGAGCACCAGAACCGGCAGAATCTGCGACACGCCAAAGCCAACGTCGGTGATAAGGACCTCCTCCGACCGCGGCGTCTTGCGAACCTTGACCTGGAATATCTGACTCCCTTCACCGACTGACTCAACGCGGAACTCATGAATAAGGCCGAGGTTCTTGAGCCAGTGGGCGACATACTGCTCAAGGGTCAGCCTTGGGCGCCCTTTGCCACGGGAGATCTTCTCACCCCGCTCTCGCGCGGCCAGTAAGGCATCAATCGCAAATTCGCCAGCCTCGCCCATATCGGTGGGTTGGGCACCCGCCCAGGTATACTGACGCGCGGGATAGGCTCGTAGCGGACCGAGGTAGAAGACCCCTTCGAGGCATTCCTCGAAAGCTAATTCCAGGTCGGCGAGAAATCCTGCATTCTGGAAATAGGCACGGACCTGATCTGGAAAGCCATAACTTTTGACAGGTGCCGGAAGCGGCCACGCTCGCCCCGTACTGCGAATGAATTGAAATTCGGTGCCGTCGCTGTAGAGCTCGTACTCACCTTTCCCCTTTTCTTCTTGCTGCCGCATTCCGAATGTGGCTGCGCCCACCCGATAGACCATCTCTCTCACCATCGGTCGTGGAGTTCGTGCACCGCTGCGCTGATTGGTCACAACCGAAAGGCCGAGTTTGTGATCCGAAAGAATCTCCTTATTGCTGCTCTTGGTATCGATCACCTTGAATGGCTTCCCAATCTCCCAATCAAGCGACACCTCCATCTCCGCACCGAGGTCGTGACCATGCACCACGCTACGAAAGTCACCCAGATCGACCAACATCGTATGGTCGCCAAAGTGAAATACCAGGCCACGATCAGACGACTCTGAGGTTTGTTTGAGTAACAACAGGGCCTGCAACAGGCTCGTCTTACCGGAGCTGTTGGCGCCAAACAGCCCTGTGATTGGGCGCAACTTCAGGTCTCCGGTATCGGGCCATGATTTGAAGTTGCGTAGCTTCAGGCGGGTCAGCATCAGAACGACTCCTCGCTTTTCTTCTCTCTCATTCCTCCCCGAACAGCAGCACCATGTGCCCCTCGGGTGTGGACTTCCGTCTTCTCCGTTTTTCCATTCCTTCAACTGTTTATGGGTCAACCTGCACGACGCGTGTGGCTTAGGGAGACGGCTCCATATCCTGCTTGTCTGCTACCGAATTGACCACCTGCGGTATACAGACCGGGCTATCCCCTCCCGAAGGTCAGACCTGAGAGAAGCAACTTCAGGAGGGCTATGAGAGAAACCATGCAGAGCATCATAGCAGCCGGCTGGCCTTTTGCATCAGGGGCAACTTGGCTCCCGGCCGACTCGTCCCGGGCAAGATAAGAGCCAGAGGTGAGGTGAGGAATTCTCCTTGGGCGGCTGAATCGTCGGTTCCGGTGTCGGCCGGTTCAGAGCGGACCGGTGTCTGGCCGTCGGCCAGGACCAGGGGGGCGGCGTCCGCTCACTATCTCCCTCCCGGTGTCCCCCTTCCTGTTGTTATCAATGTGTGATAACCTCTCCGCAGAATGGCGTCTGCTCGTGACCACAGCCTCGACACCTTACTTGACCTGCACGGGCAGACCTTGTTTGTGGACGAAACTGGCCATTGGGTGAAGTTCATCGTGCAGCGGACTGCCGTGACCTCGGATCGTCCGCATGGGCTCAGCTATTCGCTGACGTTGCACGCTCCAGATGGCACAAGACTGGTTGGGTTCGACAATGCCCACCCGGTCCAGGATCGGCGACGGTCTGGAAAACGACAACGCGGCAAAAGGGATCACCAACACCGGCTTCGGACCGTTCGGCCCTACGAGTACACGGATGCTGCCACACTGCTCGCAGACTTCTGGAGCATGGTGGACAGCGTTTTGAAGGAGAGAGGAGTGTTGCCATGAAAACCCTCCAGATCGGCATCGCCAGCTACGAGCAGATGAAGGCCCGAACCCTGGCGATCGCGCGGGGGGAGTACAAGCCGGCGCGCGGGGAGCCGACTGTCTGGTTTCCCTCGGTCGAAAGCTTCGCAAAGGTGCTCTCCGAGCGTAATCAGGAACTGCTGGCCCTGATTGCCCGCGAACACCCCGGCTCGCTCACAGAGCTGGCGCAGCTTGCCGGGCGGGAGAAGTCCAACCTGTCACGCACGCTGAAGACCCTGGCGCGCTACGGCCTCGTGGAATTGGAAGCGGGTCTGCGTGGCAAGCTGATCCCGCGGGTTCTCTATGACCATGTACAGCTTGATGTATCGCTACGGACGCCGTCCAGTTTTCCGCGTCCGGCTGCTGGTTCGCCCGAGTGAGGTCAGGCGCCGCTGCTAAGTCAAAACGCAGGACCTCACCAGGGAACATCTGCGGAATCAGGTGTTCCGCTGCTATGGTTCTGGCAAACCACTCATCGGCTTGCTTAAAAGCCCACGCCCGCCGATTCGGTCCTTAGCCGTCGGTTGTCCACAAGCGCTCCAGGCTGGGCGCGGCCAGCCAGCCGCGCCGGCCGTCGCAGCGGGCGATCTGGTGCCAGCCCGGACGGCTGTCGAGCAGGCGGACCAGCGCGCCCTGTCTGAGAACAAAGTGCTCGGTTCCGGTTTCGGCCGGTTCAAAGCGGACCGGTGTCTGCCCGTCGGCCAGGACCAGGGCTGGCCGCTGCCAGCTGTTGACATAGACCTGACGCGCCAGCGACCCTCCGGCCAGTGCAAACAGCCCGACCCACACCAGAGCCGCGGACACCAGCCAGCGGGCACGCCGCGACCACACGCGGGACACGGCAAAGCTCAGCAGGGCCAGGCTGTAGGCTGCGCTCGTCATCCACACCAGGGTTTCGGTCGAGAAGCGGTGGGTCAGGGGAAAGGCCAGGCTGTGCCACAGCTTGGGCGGACAGTCATCGGTGCCGGCGACGGAACGGGCATAGGCCAGGTTGGCCTGAATATCGGTATCGCCGGGCGTGATGCGCCGCGCCCGCTCATAGTTCAGGATCGCCCGGCCGATCTGACCATTCTTGAAATAGGCGTTGCCCAGGTTGAAATACACATGCCCGCTATACCGGCCTGCGGCCAGTAGCTGTTCATAGGCGTCGATGGCCTGGGCGTAGTCGCCCTGGCTGTACAAGGTGTTGGCCTGGAAAAAGGCGGTGTGGGGAGACTCGGCCGCCGCGCCCGAGCCGCCGAACAGCAGGCACAGGCAGACGGCCGCGACCCACACGCTGCGGCAGACAAGGCGGGTCATCCTGACCGGCCGCCTGAGGGAGAGCGCACGGCCCACCTGTGCGTCCGTGGCCCGCTTACAACTCCTCAAAACACTCGGTCCGGATGATATCGTCCAGCGTCTGACGCCGAGAGACGAGGTAGGCGCCATTATCGTCACACCACACCTGGGGCACACGGCCGAGTGAATTATAGTTGGAACTCATGGTCTCGCCGTAGGCGCCGGCGTCGTGGATGGCGATCAGGTCGCCGACCTCCGGGGCTGGCAGGGGACGCGGGTCGAGCACCTCGTCGGCATCGCGGGTAAATACGTCGCCCGACTCGCACATCGGGCCGGCGACGACCAGGTCTTCCTCGGGCTGGCCGGTTTTGCCGATGACCTCAATGTGATGGTAGGAGCCGTACATGGCCGGCCGGACCAGGTCACAGAACCCAGCGTCAACCATGACGAATTTCTGACCCGGACCTTTTTCGTTCGTCCGGGTCGATTTGAGGCCGTGGACGCGGGTGATCAGCGACGCCCCGTCGGCGACAAAAAAACGGCCCGGTTCGATCTCGACCCGGATGTCACGCCCGGCCGCCTCCTGAAACGCCTGCTGGGCGTGGCGGAACACCGCTCCGCAGGCGTCCAGGTCGATGCGGGCTGCCCCGGGCTTATACGGATGCGGAATACCGCCCCCGAAGTTGATCGCCTCAACCTGGGGAAAGAGTGGCAGGCGTTCGACAAAAAAATCGACCAGGCGGCGCATATTGGCCTGAAACTCGGCAATCTCAGGCCCGGTGCCAATATGGGCGTGCAGCAGGCTGACCCTGAAACCGGCCGTCTCAAGCTCGTGTTTGATGGCCTCGATATCTTCGTACCACAGACCGTGTTTGGAGCTGGGTCCGCCGGTGTCGCACTCCTTGACGTGGCCGTGGCCGAAACCGGGGTTGAGACGCAGTCCGACTGCGCCCCGATAGCCGGCCTGGGCCAGCGCTCCGATCATGGATGGGGTGCCGAGGTTGGGCAGGATGTTCTCAGCCCGGATGACCTCCAGCGCGTTGTCGCGGAACACGTCTGAGGTGTAGAGGATGGTCGGCGGATTCTGGCCGGACGGAAACCCGGCGCGTAGCGCCCGCAAGACCTCATTGCCCGAGACTGCGTCAATCCAGATCCCGTTCTGTCGCATGGCATGCAAGACCTGGTGGCCGGAGCAGGCTTTCATGGCAAAGCGCGCCTGCAAGCCCGGGCTGTCGGTCATGGCGGTGATGGCGGCGATCTTGGCCCGAATGATATCGGCCCGATACATCAGGAAGGGCGTGCCGACTTTCTGCGCCAGGCTTTCGAGTCCGTCCGGCGACCAGCTCGGCGCCGCTATGTCTGATGGCATGTGTTCATCCTTGTGACCGGCCAGATTGCTCTTCAGTCTGCCGCAGCCAGCGACGGGTCGGCCTTCTGGTGCCAAAGGGAATCGTGATAACAACATGTCTTCAAAGGACATCACGATTCCCTTTGCAGTGCCCAGAATATACGCTCCGGGTTCATCGGCAGCTGCTGGAGGCGCACGCCGGTCGCCCGATAGATGGCGTTGGCCAACGCGGCCGCAGGCGGCACAATCGGCACCTCGCCCACCCCGCGCAGCCCGTACGGGCCTTCCGAGGCCGGAACCTCGGTCAACGAGACCTCAATCATCGGCAGATCCAGCGCGACCGGGCAGCGATAGTCGAGCAGGCTGGCGTTGGTCAGTATCCCGTTGTCAAAGACGTACTCCTCGTTGAGCGCCCAGCCG
>JAAXHF010000493.1 GCA_012271025.1 Deltaproteobacteria bacterium
TTGAGCCCCGGCCCGGCAAAGGAGATGGCGTGGATGCGGCCCCGCCGGCCGCCAATCAGTTGCGAGCCGATGCCCGACCCAGGCACGCCGTTCACAATCAGTTGCTTGCTCTCGGCGTCGAACCACATGGTGGCCTTGAGGGCTTCCAGTTCGTCTTTGGTCAGCCAGTCCTTGGCCCGCTCCCAAATCCAGGGCGGCTCGGTCACATGGGCGTCGCAGTCAAAGGTCGGGAAGTCTTTGGTCATGGGGGTAAATTTTTGAACCGGCATGTCCGAGTCCTTTCCCCACAGAGTCACGCGGTCAACCTGGATACAAAGCTTGTGATAAAGGCGTTCACCTGGTCCGGAACTTCGAGCTGGAGGAAGTGACCTGCGCCAATGGCCTGGGCAAACTCGACCTGCTTAAAGCAGGATTTCAGATGCTTCAGGTCGGCGGCCTGCGGAAAAGCGTCCGCCATCCAGGGGCCGACCATGACCAGCGTCGGCTGCGGCATGGCCGCGGCCGGCGTGGCGGAGTCGGCGGCCATCAGCCGAATCTCTTTGACACGTACATCTACGGGCGTGCGGCAGGCCTCACCGACCGCCATCTTGACTATGGCCGGGTCGGCCTGGGGACCAAAAAAGCTGGTATACAACTCCCGGAAATAGGTCTCGCCGTCTGAGGCCGTCAGTTTCTCTACCATCTCGGCGTAAAACCGCTCGGTCCCGTTTGTGGGGTTATCGAGATCGGCCTCGGGCATCACCGCCGAGTCAACCAGAATGAAGGCGCGCACCAGGTCCGGGTAGTCGTGGCTGAAGGCGACACCCGCCGGACCGCCGCCGGCGTGGGCGATCGCTACGGTATTGGTGAAGCCTTCGTGGCGGGCCAGGGCCGCGATGTCAGCGGCGTGCTGCTGGGGCGTATGGCCGGAACCCGGCGTGGTCGATTGGCCCATGCCGCGCCGGTCCATGCGGAGAATGCGGTGGGAGTCCTGAAAATAAGCAGCCTGCTCCTTCCAGTGGTTCAGATTCGAGCACCAACCGTGAATGAAGATCAGGTCGGGATTGCCACAATCCTGGCCCTCGACCTTATAGTGCAATTCGGCTCCGTCTTCAGTTCTGAATGTCGGCATCATGTCCTCCTTGTGAGAATTCCCTCATATCATATTGCGACCGCTTGACCACTCGCCCCCTTGGCTCTGCGTATGGTCTTTCCGACGGCCCGGCCTGCGCTACACGGCCATGAGCCCGGCCGAGCGTTTACAGGCCGCCATTGCCGAAGGCGAGTTCCTCCATCCCGGCTATGAGGCGGAGATAGAAGCGGGGGTCAGCCCTGCCTGGGCCAAGGTGCGCTTCTAGCGAGGCGGCTGGCCCGCCAGTTATCAGCCGCCCGCGCGTCTGCGCGAGCCCGATGGGGCGGTCTATTTCGCAGGTGATCAATTAAGCGCCCTGCCCGGCTGGCAGGAGGGGGCGGCCTTGGCCGCTCATGCGGCGGTGCAGGCCATCAACGAACGGGTTACGGCCACGGCCTGAACGGGCGGCCAAATGCGAGAAGCGACTGCCTCCTAGGTGCCGGCCTCAACGACCGGTCCGAGCCTGGTGCTCTAAAGGCTCACAATCTGACAAGACCGGCCCGCCGCACCGGTCTTAGACCTTCGGGAGAATGTCGTGCACGAGGCGCCGCAT
>JAAXHF010000420.1 GCA_012271025.1 Deltaproteobacteria bacterium
GACCGGGGTGTGGCTGTGCATGAAGTCCGAAATCCCGGTCATGCTCGAACACGGTGGCGGGGCGATTGTGAATACCGCCTCGGTCGCCGGTCTGGTCGGCTTTCAGGGCATCTCGGCCTATGCGGCCAGCAAACACGGGGTGAACGGGCTGACCAAAACGGCCGCCCTGGAGTACGCCAAAGCCGGCATTCGGGTCAACTCGGTGTGTCCGGGGGTGATCGAAACGCCGATGGTCAAACGCGCCTTTGAGAAAAGCCCGGCCATGGAGGAAGGGGCGGCCACGATGGAGCCGGTCGGACGCCTCGGTCAGCCGGAAGAAATTGCCCAGGCCGTGGTGTGGCTGTGTTCCGACGCGGCCTCGTTCGTCACCGGTCATCCCATGACGGTTGACGGCGGCCTGGTCTCCCAGTAGTCCGCATTCTTCCCCCTTGCGACGAGAAAGCCCATGCCGCTGTCAGGCGTCCGCGTTATTGAAGTCGGTCTCAACCTGGCCGGGCCGCTGGTCGGCGCCATCCTGGCCGACCTGGGCGCCGATGTCATCAAGGTCGAACGACCGGACACGGGCGATGACTCGCGCGCCTGGGGGCCGCCGTTTGTTAAAGACGCCTCGGTCCCCTATCACGTCACGAACCGCAACAAGCGCTCGGTCACGGTCAATTTCAAGGACCCGGCCGAGTTGAACAAACTGCGCCGGCTCATCGCCCACAGCGATATCTTTATCCACAACCTGCGGCCCGGCGTGGCCGCCGACATCGGCCTCGGCCCGGACGTGTTGCTGGAGGCCAACCCGCAGCTGATCTACTGCGAGATCTCGGCCTTTGGCCACAAGGGGCCGCTCAAGGACAAGCCCGGCTATGAGATCCTGCTCCAGGCGTTTGGCGGCCTGATGAGCATGACCGGCGAAGAGGGCGGCCCGCCGATGCGGATGGGCACCTCGGTCGTTGACTACGGCACCGGCATGTGGACGACGATCGCCGCCCTGGCCGCACTGCGCCAACGCGACCGGACCGGCCGGGGGTGTGTGATCCAGACCTCGCTGTTCGAGACGGCCCTGTTCTGGCTGAGCAACGCCTTTGCTTCCTATAAGGCCAGCGGCAAGGTCCCCCAACGCCACCCTACCGGCAGCCCCCGGCAGGTCGCCTTTGGCGCGTTTGAGACGCGCAGCGGTCCGATGGTCATTGGCGTGGCCAACAGCCGACTGTTCGTCAAGCTGGCCCGGACAATCGGGCGGCCTGAATGGGCCGACGATCCGCGTTACCGGACCAACGCCGACCGCCTGGCCCAGCGCGACTACCTGGTCGGGGAAATCCGGGCTATTCTGCGCCAACACACCAGAGAGCACTGGATGGCGCGCTTCGATCAGGCTGGCGTGCCCAGCGCGCCCATTTTGACCATCCCCGAAATCCTGGACCAGACCCAGACCCAGGCCCTCGACATCCTGCGCAAGACGCCCGGCGATCAGGTCGAACTGTTCGGCCTGCCGCTGTCGCTCGACGCCCAGCGCCCGGGCTTCACCAAACCGGCGCCCAAGCTGGGTGAACATACGGACGAGGTCTTTGCCGACGAGAGATTGGACCGCCTGCCCAAAAAGGAGGGCGGCGATGGCTGACATCCCGTCTGAGACAAACGCGCCGCCGTTGTCCGACCCTGCCGAGGCCGCAGCCTGGATCGAGTTTTATTATCGCCAGGGTTGGAGCGACGGCCTGCCCCTCGTCCCGCCCAGCGAAGACTCGGTCCGGGCCATGCTGGAGGCCGCCAAGCTCGACGCGGACGCCATTATCGGCACCATCCCCGAACGCAACGCCCGGATTCCGGCCGAGAAGGTCGCCATTAACGCGGTCATGGCCGGCTGTCTGCCGGACTACTTCCCGCTCGTCCTGGCTACGGTCAAGGCCCTGTGTCACCCGGACTTTGCCTATCATAATCCGGCCACCAGCACCGGCGGCTCGGCCCTGGCCATTATTGTCAACGGGCCGCTCGGGCCGGCCCTCGGCATCAACGCCGGCAACAACCTGTTCGGCCCCGGCCACCGCGCCAACGCCACCGTCGGACGGGCGCTCAGGCTGGTGATGATGAACGTCCTGAATACCCGCCCCGGCCTGCTGGACCGGGCCACACTGGGCAACCCGGGCAAATACACCCTGTGTTTTGCCGAGGACGAGGCCAATACGCCGTGGCAGCCGCTCCACGTCGAACGCGGCTTTCAGCCCCACGACAGCACGGTGACGCTGTACGCCTCCAACAGCCTGTGCGGCGTCTACAACCAGCTGGCCAGCAGTCCGGAACCGCTGCTGCTCGAATTTGCCGACGCCGTGTGCAATCTGGCCACGCCCAACGTGTACGGCTTTAACCAGACCCTGCTGGTCCTGGCCGGAGAGCATACCGCTGTGCTGGCCGACAGCGGCTGGAGCAGACGCCGGGTCCAGGAGTTCGTGATTCAACATGCGAGGCGCACGGTGGCCGATTTCAAACGTGCGGCGCGCCTGCCCGGAGAGATTACGCCCGACGACGAAACCACTTGGCGCTACGTCATGCGCCAGCCCGAAGACCTGCTCATCGTGTGTGCGGGCGGTCGGGCCGGCAGCTGGTCGGCCTGTCTGCCGGGCTGGGGCAACAGATGGACCCGGAGTATTACCGTCCCGATTGCATGAACCACAGGAGGAGCGGCATGTCACGCACAGTCTTTGACCCAACCGTCCCGCCCCAGGAGCCAGCATCAGAAGACGACCGGACGAGAGCACCCATGTCTTTTTCCTACGCCCCGCGGCCCCGTTCGCTCGACGGGCTGCGGGTCGGCCTGATTGAGAACACCAAGTTCAACTCCGATGTCCTGCTGCTGAAAATCGCCCAGCGCCTGCACGGGCGCCACGGCACGACCATGGTCCATCTGGATCGCAAGAAATCGTCCGGCCATAGCGTCAGCGACGAAGCCCTGGCCTATTTTCGGCACCACGCCGACCTGGTGCTGGCCGGGGTCGGCGATTGAGGCTCGTGCAGTTCGAGCAGTGTGCTCGACGGCATCAAGCTGGAACACGCCGGTATTCCGGCCGTGTCAATCGTCACCCAACCGTTCATTGCCACCGGCCAGGCCATGGCCGAAACCTGGGGCGCCCCGGACTATGCGTTTGTCGTCACCCCGCATCCGATTGCCAACCTGAGCCCGCCCGAGCTGGACACCAGGGCGGATGAGCTGACCGACCAGGTGGTCGTTTTTCTACAGCGATCAATGGACAGGGCAGGGGAGAAAGAATAAGCCGGGGACGGACACGCATAGCCTAGCCCGTCCTCCCGTCTACCACCCGCTCCAGGCTCTCGACGCTGGACCAGCTGACCATATCGTCCCGGCCGGTCGGCTTTGCCCGCTGGAAATACATCACCCGGCGTTTGTTGCACACCACGTCCATGCGCGGACCGACCGGACAGCCCGACTGACAGTCGGTCTCGTGGACGCTGACCGTGGCGGCGAGCCGCCGCGCCGCCACCACCGACCGGACCGCAGCCAGCAGGCCGGGGCCGTTATACGAGCGGGTCTGGTGATCGGCGCTGTACAGTTTGACCCGCATGGACTTGGCGCTGCACTTGCTTTTCGTGCAGATGTAGATATCAAGCCTGTCCATGGACCCACACTATGAGAAAGGACCGCCATGAACGCAACCGAGCTGATGGAATACCGCCGTGCCACCATCCCGGTTTTCAACGACAACACAATGAAGCTGGGGGTGTTCGGGTCAAACTGCAGCAACGGCTGTACGATTACGCACGCGGAAACGACCTTTGAAGCGACCTACGAGCATACCCTGGCGATTGCCCAGCAGGCCGACCGGCTCGGCTTTGAACTCCTGGTGCCGGTCGGCCGCTGGCGGGGCTTCGGCGGCTCAACCGACTTTAACGGCACCTGCATGGAGACCTACACCTGGGCGGCCGCCCTGGCCGCTCAGACCGAGCACATCATGCTGTTCTCGACCTCGCACGCGCCGACCATCCACCCCATTGTGGCCGCCAAACAGGGGGCGACGATTGACCATATCTCCAACGGGCGCTGGGGTCTGAACATCGTGTGCGGCTGGTTTACGCCCGAAATGGAGATGTTCGGGGCCACACAGATGGGTCACGCCGAGCGCTACCGCTATGCCGGGGAGTGGATTCAGGTCATCAAGCGGATGTGGACCGAGCAGGGCTTCGATCATCACGGCGAGTTTTTTCAGGTCAAGGACGGCTACCTGCTGCCCAAACCCGTCCAGCAGCCCTACCCCACGCTGATCAACGCCGGCTTCTCGCCGGCCGGCAAGGACTTTGCCGCCCGCGAGGTCGATTTCAATTTCATGGCGGTCGATACGCTCGAAAACGGCAAGGCCATCACCACCGAGATCAAACAGCTGGCCCGTCAATATCAGCGCCAGATCGGGATCATGACCTACGGCCTGGTGGTGTGCTGCGACACCGAAAAAGAAGCCCGCCAGAAGTATCGCTACATTGTTGAAAAGGGCGACTGGGAAGCGGCGCGGACGATCCTGGGGCTGCTGGGCATTGAGAGCGAGTCCTTTTCCGAGCAGCACCTGACCGAGTTCGCCGAGCGCTTCATCGCCGGCTGGGGCGGCTATCCGCTGATTGGCACGCCCGAACAGGTGGTTGACGAGCTGTGCAAGCTGTCCCGGATTGGCCTGGAGGGCATCATTCTGAGCTGGCTCGACTACAACGAAGAGATGCGCTACTTCGGCGAGCAGGTGCTGCCGCTGATGCGCCAGGCCGGGCTCCGTCGGTAGCTGCCCGGTCTACCGCGCAATCCGTAAATCGCATGCGAGCGCAGACTCCGAGCGGTTCGGTCTGGCGCCGTGCGATTCTGGTCCTGGCCGCTCTGCTGATCCTCGCCGGCGCCGGCCCCGCGCGCGCCGAAAGCGGTGCTGTCCCCTTCGACTGGACCGAGCTATACGCCGGCGGCTTCGTCGGCGTCGGCCTGGCGGACAATCAGATCGTTGATATCGACGGCTTTGCGAACTGGGGCCGGCCCGGCTGGTCGGTCGATTACGACGAGACCGGAGGCGTCGGCGGGATGCTGCTCGGCAAGCGATTCGACACCGGCCTCATCCCGCTCAGGGTCGAGCTGGACGCCACGTTCGGCAGCCTGTCGGCGGACACCAACCGGCTCGACCCCAAGGACCTGGACGAGACGGCAAAGTCGAAATACCGCTGGATCACCACGGCCCGCGCCGGGCTTGAGCACACTGTCGGCCCGGTCACCCTGTTCGCCACCGGCGGGCTGGCGCTGGCCCGGATCGCCAATGCGGTCACCGATATTGATTTCGGTCCCGACATGCCGACGCGCAAGGATCCCGACGATTCCTTCAGCCAGACCTCGACCGGGGTCGGCTGGGTGGTCGGGGCCGGAATCGAAGCCCCGCTCAGCGAGGTCTGGACGGTGCGGCTGGAGGGATCGTATCTGGATTTCGGACGGAGCGGCCATACCGTGAACCGGTCGGGCAACGGCCGGTGCGGGCCGGGCAAGCCCCGTCGGCCGTGTCCCTACAGGGTCGAGAACACGCTCGGCCTCATACGGCTGGCGATCATTCGTCGGTTTGACTGGTAGGACAAGCGCAGCCCGTCTCAACCGGCTGGTGCCTTCTCCCCACCTTCCGAGTCCTGCTGAGGGGAAGGTACTGAACTGGGTTTTATGCTCACGAAGAGATGCGCTACTTCAGGTAGAGGATGTCACATGAGCAGCCTCACCGACATCGAAAAGCGTTATCTTGAGAAGATCCTGAAAACGGGCGACGGCTATGTTCTCGACTATTCTGATGCAACTTTCGGCAAATTTTTCCGACAGCATCGTGTGAACATCCATGGCCAAAAGTATCAGACCTATGGCACCTCGAAAGCCAAGAAACTGCGGTCATTCTGGGAGCAGGAGTCCGATGCTTTGGTCGGACAGGTACTCTCCGAAATGCTGGATGCCTACGAAGCAGACTGCGATCTGAACGGTGGAGAGGTCGAGGAGTCTGTCTTGGGGAAGGCGCGTGGCATTGTAGCGCGACTTTTAGGCGAAAGTCAGAAAACGAAACAGGCAGAAACAGTCGACGGTTTCCTGGAGAAAGAATTCACGATTCCCAATATTCAGGGACTTCCCATCGAACAGACCGTGGTGCCAATCATCGAAAGCCGCTTGGCTGAAGCACAAAAGGAATCAGCCCTGTTCAATAGGTCGCCTGCCAGTCCCAAGACAGAAGAGGATAAGGTCAGACAGTTCCAAGACTGGACCCTTGCAAATTTCATAAAGGAAATGGTCAATTTGTGCTATAATGTTGAGAAAAAACGATACGGAGGGGAAGACATGAAAAAGGAAACCACCAATAAACCAGCACCGCTACCACTTCGTGCTTCAGGGACGCTTGGGGAACTGACCGGGAGCGTTACAGTTACCGTTCGACCCGGACCCAAGCCCAAGCCGCCTTGGCATAAGGGGGTGATGAGGCGCAACTTGAAAGCGGCAAAAGTAGTTTTCGCGTAGGCACAAGCTGGCAAATTTATCTTTGATCTGTTGCCGTCCCCCATACAAAACGCCGTGCGGGATGTTGCGCAAAATCTTCTGTTTCCATTCTTAGGCCGGAGGCGTCAGTCTGCGGAAGTTTAGAGCAAATTCCGATCCTGTGTAGCCGCCTGTCATTCCTGCGCAAGCAGGAATCCAGCCCCCGAGCCCCCCACCTCTGGATGCCGGATCACGTCCGGCATGACGAGAGTGGAACGGCGTGGCTACAGCCTAACG
>JAAXHF010000251.1 GCA_012271025.1 Deltaproteobacteria bacterium
CTTCAGCAGGGGCAAGTTTGTCATGCGCCCCAGTTGGGGGCAAAGACCTGGGGTCCTGATCGAGAGGAGGTGGCTGGGGCTGGGCCATGTCGGCGCTACTCCGTGGGTGTGCGGTGTGGGACCGGAAGATTGTACACGAAATGATCGAACAATGCTCCTCTTGGTGCCTGGAGCGTACCGCCGACGGTTGCCAATAACTCTAAAATGCATTTGCAATTATATTGCAAAAGTAGGGCGTCGATGCTAGTCTGTGTGGCTCACCCATGAGTGCTGTGTAACGAGCGAGACGTTGGCAGCGTATCAACAAGCCCCGGGCCAAGGCTATGACAAGACGCGGGAAAAGCCGTCAAGGAAAAACGGAGACTGTCCTGGGCGAGTCCCGGCGGGTTCCGGTGCATGTCGTCTGGGGCTTCCTGGGCAGCGGCAAGACGACGTTTTTGCAGGGCCTGCTCGCCTACATGACGGGGCAGAATCTGAGGCCGGCCGTGTTGATCAACGACTACGGGGCGATCAACATTGACGCTGAGCTGCTGCGTGGGCAGGGCTATACGGTCCGGGCTTTCAGCGACGGGTGTATCTGCTGCACCCTCCGGCCCGACCTGTCACTGGCGCTCCGAAAGGTGCTGGCAGACCGGCCGCAGGCGATTTGCATTGAAACAACGGGTTTGGCCGATCCCTTGCAACTGCTCGACCAACTGACGCGTCCCGAACTCCTGCCGCTCGTCCGTATGGCAAGCCTGACCGCTGTGATTGACCCACGCAGCAGTGCGCGCCGAACAACAGCCGAGGGCTATCATTTCCAGCGGCATCTGCGGCTGGCCGATTTTATCCTGATCAACAAGGCAGATGTCGTCCCAGTGGCTGAGCTGGTAGATTTGGAGACACGGGTCCGCCGTGAGAATCCACGCGCCGTGGTGGTGCGAACCACGCACGGACGGATGGATTTTTCCCGGCTTGTCGGTCATCAGGGAGAGGTCTTGCACCTTCCCGGCATGGACACGCCAGCGCCGGACCACGCCCATTTCCACTCCTATACCTACGCCTGCCCCGGACCGCTCCTGCCCGAGCGGTTTATAGAGCTTGTCCAAGCTTTGCCGGAAACAATTTGGCGGGCTAAAGGCTTTGTGCGTTTCACCGATCCGACAAAGCAGTGGCTGTTTCACTACGATGGAGAAGAGGTCGGCATCGGGGAGGTCAGCCTCCAGCCCCAACCGCCGGACCACCTGGTGTTCATCGGCAACGGCTTTGCCCCCGAGGACCTTGCAGTCGCTCTGGCCAGGTGCCACCCTCCCGTCGCTGTGCGTCACGGGGCGCGGCCCCGGCCCTGAGGCTGTTCTCATTGTCAAACCGAGGCGGCCTTTATACAATAAAAACTCAGGAGCAGACCGATGAAGTCATCTCAGCCTCCTCATCCTTCGGTCAGCGAAATACGGGCCAGTATTCGTGCGGCTGGGCTGCGCGGCACAATGCCCCGGATTGCCGTGCTGAGCTATCTGCAATCGATGACGACTCCGCTGAGCCATGCCGAAATTTTTGACGCTCTGGAAGAGCAGGGGTTTGACCGGGCCACGATCTACCGCAACCTGATTGACCTGACTGGGGTCGGCCTGCTGGTGCGGACGGATGTCGGCGACCACGTGTGGCGGTATGAACTGCGCCGGATGGGTCAGGTCGAACAACAAACCGAGCATCCGCACTTCATGTGCACCGATTGTGGCGAGGTGGAGTGCCTGCCCGAGATGAGCGTGCGGATCAAGCCGGCCGCAGCCGTCCCCCGCTCGGTGCGCGCCCAGCAGGTCGAAGTCCAACTCAAGGGGCTGTGCGACAGGTGCGCCTGAATCGCTCCCCGACAGGGGAACTTCCCTTGTCAGAATCTTCGTGTATGATGACCGCCTTCACTGGGTAAGGAGTACAAACCGATGGCAAGCCGCATCCGCAAAAACGACACCGTCCAGGTCATGGCCGGTAAGGACCGGGGCAAGACGGGCGAAATCCTTCAGGTGTTTTCCACGCAGGGCCGGGTCACGGTCCGGGGCCTGAATATGGTCAAACGCCACATCAAGCCGAACCAGCAACAGCAGCAGGGCGGCATTGTGGAAAAAGAGGCGCCCCTGCATATCTCAAACGTCATGCCGCTCGACCCCGAGGACGGTCGTCCGACCCGGGTCGGATTCAGGATTGTTGAGGGGAAGAAGGTCCGTGTCAGCAAACGGACCGGCAAGGTGCTTGACTGAGCGGGCTCTCCGCCGACAGCACGAAAAAAGGCCGACAGCGCATGTCGGCCTTTTTGTTGCAGCTTGGAGTGTCGCTATTTCAGGCGGGTTTCTTTGTAGATGACGTGCTTGCGCGCCACCGGATCGTACTTTTTGAGTTCGAGCTTGTCCGCCATGGTCTTTTTGTTCTTGGTCGCAATGTAAAAGTGGCCGGTTCCGGCTGACGATTCCAGTTTGATCTTTTCACGCATCGTTCGTCCTCCCCTTGTCAAGTCGGTCTACACTTTGATGCCGCGCTGACGCATGTCTTTCAACACCCGCTCAATGCCCAGCTTATCAATCGTCCGAATCCCACGCGCGCTGAGACGCAGACGCACCCAGCGTTTTTCGCTCGCCAGCCAGAATTTGTGGGTCTGCATGTTTGGAAGAAAACGCCGTTTCGTTCTATTGTTGGCGTGGGACACATTGTTCCCGGTGCGTGGGCGTTTGCCAGTGACTGGACACAGTCTCGACATGAAAAAGTCTCCTCGATGTTATCTTGTCGCCAGATGCGAGCCGTCCTTATAGCATAGCCGACGGCGGGGGGCCAAGGTGGGGGAGCTGCTGATGGACAAGCCGGCATCGGCAGCGCTGCCGCCGGGTGCCGGACTGTCAGGCCGCGAGCTTTTCACACTCGGCTATCGTCTTCGCACACGCCTGTGCGGTTTCAATACAGATGGCATGGTGGTGATGCTTGCGGCATTCGTCTTCACAGGCTTTGTAGATGGCAACACACACCTGGGCGAAGTCGGTCAGCTGGGCTGCACTTGCCGCCGCCAGCGTTGCCAGGGCCTGGCAGGCTGCGATCATCTCCTGGTTGCGCATGGCACAGACGGCCAGGGAGGTGTCGCCTGCGGCAAACTGCTGAAAACAGTGCCGGAGGCACATCTGCCCGATGCCGACGCATTCGAGCGCGGTCAGGACGAGGGAGCGGTGGCGGGTCGCCGTGTCGGCCGCTGGAGCGGCGTGCTCATGAGCGGTGTCGGCAAAGGCCGGGCTGGCCAGAGCGGCCAGGCTCAGGCTGCTTGCTCCCAGCAGCGCGTCGCGCCGGCTGAGGCGTGGGGGATGATCGGTCTGTACGGCGTCATCTTTACGCATGGCCGCCTCCTGGCGCAGTTGTGTTCAGTAATGCACGACTGAGCGGATGCTCTTGCCCTGGTGCATTAAATCGAAGGCCGTGTTGACCTCGTCCAAGGGCATGGTGTGGGTAATGAAATCGTCGAGCGGAATGGCGCCGGCCATGGCTTTATCGACAAACCAGGGCAGTTCCGAGCGGCCTTTGACGCCACCGAAGGCCGTCCCGCGCCACACCCGACCGGTAACCAGCATGAACGGGCGGGTCGAGATCTCCTGACCGGCGCCGGCCACGCCGATAATGATCGACTCGCCCCAGCCTTTGTGACTGCACTCCAGAGCGGCCCGCATGGTGTTCACGTTGCCGATGCACTCAAACGAGTAGTCCACGCCGCCGTCGGTCATATCGACAATGACATCCTGAATCGGGGCGTCGTAGTCCTGGGGATTGACACACTCGGTCGCTCCGAACTTTTTGGCCAACTCAAATTTGGCCGGGTTGATGTCGATGGCGATGATCCGCGAGGCTTCGGCCATGACCGAGCCGACCACCACGGCCAGCCCGATGCCGCCCAGTCCGAAGATGGCAATTGTGCTGCCGGGTTCGGCCTTGGCCGTGTTTTTCACCGCCCCGATGCCGGTCGTGACCCCGCAGCCCAGCAGACACACCTTTTCCAGCGGAGCTTCCTTCTGGATGACCGCAGTGGCGATTTCGGGCAGGACGGTGTATTCGCTGAAGGTGCTGGTGCCCATGTAGTGGTAAATCGTTGTGCCGCGTGAGGAAAAGCGGCTGGTCTCGTCGGGCATCAGGCCACGCCCCTGGGTGCCGCGAATCGTCTGACACAGGTTGGTCTTGCCGGATTTGATAAACGGGCAGTTGGGGTCTTCGGGGGTATACAGCGGGATGACATGGTCGCCCGGCTTGACGCTGCTGACCTCTGGGCCAACCTCAACCACGACGCCGGCCCCCTCATGGCCGAGGATAGCCGGAAACACGCCCTCGGGGTCGTCGCCGGACAGGGTGAAGGCGTCGGTATGACAGACGCCAGTTGCCGTGAGCTGAACCATGACCTCGCCCTTCTTGGGGCCTTCGATGTCCACCTGTTCAATTTCGAGGGGTTTGCCCGCTTCCCAGGCGACTGCCGCGCGTGTCTTCATAGCTGCTGCTCCTCGGTTGGCCTAGACTGACTCCGATGTTTACCACCCGGGCTTGTGGGGAATCAAGGCGGAAGCGGAGGGGAGGGGCACCGGCGCCCGGAGTGATGAGCCGGGCGCCGGTCCGCTAGGTCCCGCTGAACTGGACGTCTTCGAAGACCAGCGTGGGCGCTCGAACCGGGGAGTAGGGCCAGGGGTCATTGCCGATTTCGGCGATGTTCTGAAACAGCTGGCGCAGATTGCCCGTCACGTTCATTTCACGGATCGGTCGGCCGATCATGCCGTTTTCAATCAGGTGGCCCTGCAGCCCAAAGGAAAAATCTCCGCTGGTCGGGTTGGCGTTGCCGCCCAGCCAGGACGTGATATACACCCCGCTGCCGACATCCGACACAATCTGGTCGAGCCCGCGCTGGCCGAGCCGGACTTCCCGGTTGGAGGCGGAGCCGGTGGTCGGCGGCAGACCGATTTTGCGTCCGTAATAGGTGTCAACATACAGCTGACGGACGGTCCCGTTTTCGACCAGGGTGAAGGGTTTGGCCGCGATGCCTTCGGTGTCGTAATAGCGCGAGGCCAGCCCACGGACGCGGAGCGGATTGTCGATAAGCGTGAGTGTGTGGCTGAACCCCTGTTGGCCGAGCAGACCGGCCCAAAACGATTGGCCCTGCTGAACGCTATGGGCGGTGGCGGCGCTCAGCAGGCGGCTGACCAGCGCTGTCGCCGCGCTGGGGTCAACCACCATGTGTGTCCGCTGGGTCGGTCCTTTGTCGGCCCCAAGGCGCAGCACGGCCCGTCCCAGAGCCTGCCGGGCCACCTGTTCGGCGTCCGGCAGGTCGGCCAGATGCCGGGCGCCGGCATAAAAACTGGCCTCGGCCCGGCGCTGAGCCTGATCCCGTAGGGTGACCTGGCTGCCCAGCCAGCACAAGCTGGCGGCGGAGGCAGCGCTGAAGCCGTTTGAGCTTGCCGCCGCCTCCTGGCTGTGAGTGTCAGACACCACAGCCGTGGCCGAAATGACGCTGCTGTGGCCGTGGGCGACCGCATCCATGGTTTCACACCAGGCCAGGCGTTGGTCGCGGCTGAGGGCTTGAATGTCGGGGTCAAGCAACTCCAAATCGCGCCCGGTCCGCCCGGCGTACAGTTCGGGCGGGGTGATTGTACGCTGGCGGTCCGACTCCAGGGCGCGGGTCAGGGCAAGCGCCTGGCCTACAAAAGCGCTCACACGGTCCGGGTCGAGATCGGTGGTGGTGTGGGACGAATAGCGGCCCCCGACGAACAGCCGCACGACCAGGCTGCGCGAGGTGGTGTCTTTGACTTTTTCGAGCGCGCCGTCGCGCCAGCGGAACTCGACTGCCCGGCTGCGGCTGAGGGTGGCAAAGACCTCGTCGGCTCCGGCCTGCTTACCGACCTCGACGGTCTGCTGGACGTGCTCGCGCAGCTCAGCCGGCATTGACCCCACCGACGGTCAGGCTGGAGACCAGAACGGTCGGCATACCCTGGGACACCGGCACGCTCTGGCCGTCTTTGCCACACGTCCAGCCGCCGGTATCCAGTCGCCCATCGTTTGCCACCATGCTGATCCTGGTCAGCGCCTCAGGTCCGTTGCCGATGATATTACAGTCTTTGATCGGAGCGGTGATGGTCCCGTTTTCGATCAGCCAGCCGTTTTTGATAAAAAAGGTAAAATCGCCCGCCCCGATCCGAACTTGGCCGTTTGCATATGTCTCGGCGATAATGCCGCGCTTAACCGCCCGGATGATCTCCTCCCGGCTGTGGGGGCCGTTCTCCATAAAAGTACACGTCATGCGCGGCAGCGGCGCGTGCTTGTAGGACTGCCGCCGCCCGGAGCCGGTCGGGGGTGTTTTGTAGTGACGCGCGCTGATCGCGTCGTGCAGATACGCGTTCAAAATGCCGTTTTCAACCAGCACCGTTCGGCCGCAGGGGTGACCCTCGTCGTCGTAGTTCAGGGCACCGCGCTCGTGGGGCAGGCTGGCCTGATCGACAACGGTCACGAACGGTGCGGCGACCTGCTGGCCCAACATGTCCGAGTAGATGCTGACGCCTTTGCGGTTGAAGTCGGCTTCCAGTCCGTGCCCGACCGCCTCGTGCAGCAGAATCCCGCTCGCCCCGGCGGCCAGAACAACCGGCAGTTCCCCGGCCGGCGGGTGGCCGGCCTCAAACAGGATCAGGGTACGTCCGACCGCGTCGGACACCAGCTGTCTGAGGCGCTCCTGGGTGTACCAGCCCAGGTCTTGGCGGGCGGCGATATTGGTCCCACCGGTCTGGACCTGGCCGTTTTTCCGGGCGGTCAGGTGGAGCGACAGGCGGGTCATGGGCCGATGGTCGCTGACGATACTGCCGTCGAGGCGGGCGATCATGACCCGTTCGTCCGCATCGACCCAATAAATACGCACTTTTTCAACAGCCGGGTCGGCCGCCTTGGCCAAGGCTTCGACCTGACGCAGCAGGGGGAGCTTGTGCCCAATGCCGACCTCCGACCACGGAACCTGGACGCGGTACAGATCGCCCAGGTGTGTATCGTTCAAGGCGATGGGCGCCACGGCACGGGTCTGCCCGGCAATCGCCGCTGCGGTCTGAGCCGCAGCCAGCATGGAGGGCAGGCTGATGTCTTCGGTAAAGGCGTAGCCGGTCTGATCCCCGACCACGCTGCGCAGACCGACGCCCTGCTGAATATGGGAGCTGGCGCGGCTGATGATGCCGTCTTCGAGTATGACGGCGTTCAGGCGCTGATGCTGAAAATACAGCTCGGCCGTATCCGCCCCGCCGCTTCCCAACTCGCGCAAGACTCGCTCAATCAGAGAGCGGTCAACCCCGAACCAGTCCAGAAAGGGCTGGGCCGGGGTGGGCTGGCTCAGGTCGTGGGCAGCCTTGACTCCGCTGCGTTTCAGGAACTGCGGCATGGACAGCAGCGCGCCGGCGGCCGCCATGCTGCGGACAAAGCTTCGCCGCGTCATCCCGCTGTCTCCCCCGCGTCTGCGTCAAGCTCCTGCAAGACCTCGAACAGGATTTGGGTGGCCTGACCCAGGCTGGCCAGCGGAACCCGTTCGTTGGGACCGTGCACCCCGTAGTTTTCCCCGGCTTGCAGCGCAATGCCCGAAAAACCGTAGCTGACCATGCCTTTTTCACGAAAATAGCGGCTGTCGGTAAAGCCGGCCAGCATGGTCGGCAGGACCAGAGCCTGGGGATGGTGGCGCTTGGCCACGGCGCTGATAGCCCGAAACAGCGGCGTATCGGCCGCCGACGCGACCGGGGGAAAATTGAGCAGGACCGACAGCTCAACCTGGGGATCGCTCACGACCTTGGTCAGGGTGGCGATAAACTGCTGGGCATCCTCACCCGGCAGCAGGCGGCAGTCGAGTTCGGCCGTGGCCTGAGCGGGTATCGAGTTGGTCTTTTGGCTGCCGCTGAGAACCGTCGGCGCAATCGTGTTGCGGACCAGGGCGTTGTGGTAGGGCTGTTCCATGAATGTCCGCTGAAAATCCGGGTCGGTCAGGGCGCGTTCAAGATCGCGGTAATGGGCTGCGGTGTCGTCATCCTCACGCTCGGCCAGGGATGAAAAATAGGCTTGGACGGCCGGCACGACCCTGATTGGCGCGGTGTAATTCTGGATATTGCCCAGGGCGCGCAGCAGACGGGTGACCGCACTATCGGGTCGCGGCACCGAGCCATGGCCGGCTTGGCCCCTGGCCGTCAGGCGGATCCAGCACGGCGACTTTTCGGCCACGCTGACGGTGTAGGAGATGTCTTCTCCGTCACGACGGATCCCGCCGCCCTCAGTCAAAACAAACTCGGCGTCCTGAATGCGGTCGAAATGGGTGTTAAGAAACCAGCCCGCCCCGTGCTGGCCGCCGGTTTCTTCGTCGCCGGTGCCCAGAAAAATAATGTCGCGTTTGAGACCAATGGCGTGGCGCTTGAGCAGGGCCAGGGCCAGAAACTGGACGACGGCCGTGCCCTTGCAGTCGAGCGCGCCGCGGCCGTGGACATGGCCGTCTTTGATCAGGCCGGAGAACGGCTCAAGGTCCCAGTGCTCGGCCTCGGCCGGCACCACGTCCATATGGTGGAGCAGAATGAGCGGTTTTTTTTCGCCGCTGCCGCTGAGCCGGGCGGACACAATGCCCCGGCCGGGCCGGGACTCGTAGACCTGGGCCTCAATTCCCTCTTGGGCCAGCTGTTCTTGCCAGAACCGGGCTGCGGCGACTTCATTGCCCGGCGGATTCGTGGTGTCGATCTGGATATAGCGGCTCAGCAGCTGGCCGGCCTCCCGCTCCACCGCTGCCCAGTCGGGCTGTCCCGCCACTGACACGGGGGAAAGCAGCATGAAGATAAGCAGCAGACCGGTAGCGCTGGCGGGCCGAGGCCAGCGGAAAAACGAAACGGCTGTAAGCACTCTTCCTCCGAACTGGGGAGTGGAGTCCGATCTGGAAACTCCCTCCCGCAGGCTAGTCTTCGGGGCAGGAAAAGGCAAGCGTGGCCCGCGCTGGATTTTTTCCCCATACAAGATATAGTGACCGGATAAATCCTCGAACCCATTCCCTTGCGGATGAACCGGCCGGGGGCTTGGGGAGGAGTGGGGAGGTGGGGTCATGAGGATCAAACAGATTGAACTCCTTGGATTCAAATCCTTCAAAGACAAGACGACGCTGACGTTTCCGGCCGGGGTGACAGCCATTGTCGGCCCCAACGGGTGCGGCAAATCGAATGTGGTTGACGCCTTGCGCTGGGTCCTGGGCGAGCAGAGTTCGCGTCAGCTGCGGGGCGCCGAAATGAGTGACGTTGTCTTTGCCGGCACCCAGGGCAATCCTCCGCTGGGCATGGCCGAGGTCAAGCTGCTGCTCGAAAATGCCGACACCCCGGTCGCCCCGCAGCCGGCGGCGCTTGGAAATGGCAGCCCCGTCACGGCTCGGGCCGGCAACGGCTGGACCGAGATGATGATCTCGCGCCGTTACTTCCGGTCGGGTGATTCTGAGTATTTCTTGAACAACATCCCGTGCCGGCTGCGGGATATTGTCGAGTTCTTCCTCGGCACCGGGGCTGGCAGCAAAGCCTATGCGATCATCGAACAGGGCCGGGTTGAACATCTCATCAACGCCAAAGCGGACGATATCCGGGTGCTGATCGAAGAAGCCGCAGGCGTTAGCTTATACCGCAGCCGGCGGCTGGCCGCTGAGCGCAAGCTCGAGCGCACCCAGGATAATCTGGCTCGGGTGGCCGATCTGCTGTCCGAAATGGAGCGGCAGCTGGGCACGCTGCGGCGCCAGGCCAAAAAGGCTGCCCAGTACCAAGCGTTGCAGGAGGAACTGCAAACCGTAGACCTGACCCTGCTGTGCCACGCCTACCAGACCCTGTTGGATGAACTGGTCGATCTTGACCGGCGCCGGACCGCAGTCTTGGCCGAGGAAACCGCTCTCGAAGACCGAACGCGGCAGCTCCAGGCCGAGCGTGTCCAGGCGCAGACAGCTCTGGAAGACCGGGAGACCGCGCTACACGCCAGTGAGGAGCGGGTTCACGCCATACAGAGCGCCCTGCAACAGGGCGAACAGCGCAAGGAGTTTCTCCTCCACCAGGAACAGCGGGCCGCCGACCGCGCCGACGCGGCTCAAACCGAGTTGGCGGCGGTGGAGGAGCGTCGCAGTGCGGTGCAGAACGAGGTCGAGGGTCTGGTCGAACAAACCCGCCAGAGTCAGACCCGGCTGGCTGAGGAAGAAGCGGTGCTCAGCCGCCACGAGCAGGACGGTGGCCGCCTGCAAGACACCCTTGTGAGCCATGAGGCGGCGGCCGAAGAGTTGAAAACCGAGATCGTCGACGTGCTGACCCAACACGCCCAGGTACAGAACGGGCTGGCCTACGCCCGGCGCCGGGGGGAGGAGTTGGCAGACCGCCTCCGGGTCTTGGCGACCGAGGCCCACCAGGCGTCGGCCAGTCTGGCTGACACCGAGCAGAGTCTGGCTACGACCCGCACGCGGGCGGCCGAACTGGACGAATGCCTGCGGCTCGGCCAGCGTGAGCGGGGCGAGAAGACGGACGGCTTACAGGCGGTGGTGCGCGTCGGGGAACGGCTGGAACAAGATCTGGCCGGGGCCTGGGCCAAGCAGGCTGAGTTGCGAACCCGGCTGTCTACTCTCAAAGAGATGGAGCAGGGCTATGAGCGCTATGCGCCTGGGGTGCAGTCCATCATGGCTGAGGCTGAATCGCTGACCCGGGTGGTCGGTGTGGTTGCCCAGATGCTCGAGGTGCCGCATAGCTATGAACGGGCGGTTGCTGCGGTCCTGCGCGAGAAACTCGAGTATGTCGTAGTTGCCGAGGTTGGCGACGGGCTGACCGCAGTCGAGTACCTGCATCAGGCCGAGGCCGGCCACGGCAGCTTCATCCCGCTTCAACCCCGTGGCGGCCCACAGTCCGTGTCCCAACACAACGGCCATGCGCTGACCGTTGGCCAGGGGCTTGCCGTGGTCATGCCCGCGCCCAGCGAGCCGGACGGCTTGACTCCCCTGCTCAGCCTGCTGTCGGTTGCGCCCCAGGGTCGTGAAGTGGTCGAGGCCCTGCTGGCCGATACCTTTCTAGTCCCCGACCTACAGACCGGTCTGGAGTGCTGGCAGCGTGACCGCCAGCCGCGGACTTTTGTGACGCCAAGCGGCGAGGTGCTGACCGCCCAGGGGGTGGTCAGCGGTGGCAGCCAGGGCTTTGCCCAAGAGAGCTTGCTGGAGCGCCGTCGGGAAATCCGCGATCTGCACCGCCAGGTCGAGCGGCACGACGGCGTGGTGGCCGACCTGGTACGCCGTCGCCAGGAAGCCAAACGCAGCCGTCAGGAGCTGGAGGGTGAATTGGCCCGCTTAGAGGCCCAGGCCCGCGCCTGGGGCGAAGAAAAACAAGCCCTGCACGCTCAGGCCGCCCAACTGGAGGGCGAACAGCGCCGTCTGCTGGATAAGAAAGAGAGTATCGGCTACGAACGCCAGACCCTGGAGGAGGAGCAGAGCGGCCTCGGGAGCGAAATTGCCGGCTTGGCCGCCCGGGAGTCTGAACTGGACGATCAGCGTCAAGAACGAGAAGCCCGGCTGGCCGAACGGCAGGAGCAGGTCGCCCAGGCCAAACGTGCCCTCGAACACCAGCGAGAGGTGTGTGACGAGCTGCGGGTGCGGGTGGCCGAGCGTCGTGAGCGTCAGGAGGGGCTGCGCGCCCAGCGCTCGCGACTGCAAGAGCAGCAGACCGAGCTGGCCGAGCGCGCGACAGCCTGCCAAGCCGAACACCGCGCCGCCCAGGTCGAGGCAGACCAGATTCAGACCGAGCTGACACAGCAGGCTACCCGTGCCGCCCAGCAGCAGACCGAACTGGCCAACGTGGGCCAGGAACACGAGCGCCAGCAAGAGGCCTGCACCCGGCTGCGCGCCAGCTGTCGCGCGTATGAAGAGGAACTTGAGCAGTGCCGGGCCAGCCTGCTCGACTTCCGAGAAGAGAAGACTCGGCTTGAGGTCAAGAGCGCTGAAAAACGGGTCAGCTGCGATCACATCAATACGGCCGGATACGAACGCTATGAGATTGCCGTTCCTGGCGTACTGGCCCAGTATGCGAGCGCCCAGCTTGAGACCGAGACGGCCGAAGCGCGCCGCCAAGAGCTGCGTGACAAGATCGGCCGGCTCGGCGAGGTCAACCCCGGTGCGGCGGCTGAACTGGTCGCGGTCGAGCAGCGTCATGCGTCGTTGAAGGAACAGGAGGCCGACTTGCAGGCCTCGATTGCCGATTTGCAGAGAACGATTGCCAAGCTCAACCGCGAGTCGCGCGACCGCTTCAGGGAGACATTTGGATTGGTTGACGCGAAATTTCGCCATGTCTATGAACGTCTGGTCGAGGGCGGCAGCGCCCAGATCAGCCTGACGGATGAAAACGATCCTACCCACAGCGGGGTAGAAATGTCGGTCCAGCCGCCCGGCAAACGCTTGCGTTCCCTGCAGCTGCTGTCTGGCGGCGAGCGGGCGCTGGCCGCGCTGAGTTTTACCTTCGCCCTGTTTCTGATCCGCCCCAGTCCGTTTTGTGTGCTGGACGAGGTCGATGCCCCGCTTGACGATGCCAATGTGGGGCGCTTTAACCAGTTGGTCGGAGAAATCAGCCAAACAACCCAGGTGATCTTAATCACCCATAATAAACGGACCATGGAAGCTGCTTCGACCCTGTACGGTGTGACCATGCAGGAACCGGGCATCTCAAGCGTGGTCTCGGTGAGTCTGTCCTGATGGCTCTGTCGTGGCGAAAAAAAACTCCTCCAGAGCAGAAACAGTCGGCGTGGCGACGCGGTTTGTCCCGTCTGCGCCAGGCTCTGCGCGCGCCCCTGGATCGAATCCTGCGCGGTCGGCCGATTGACGACGCGCTTTTTGACGACTTGGAAGAGGTCTTGCTTGGCGCGGATGTTGGGGTGCAGGAGACCCTGCTCCTGATTGAGCGGCTGCGAGAACGCTGCCGGCGCGAGCGCCCGGCCGATGGCGAAGAGTTGAAGGGCTACCTGAAAGACGAGATGCTCCGGCTTCTGCCGCCCGCCGCCCCTCCGCTGCTCGGCCAAGCCCGGCCCTGGGTGATCCTGATGGTCGGTGTCAATGGAGTGGGTAAGACGACCACCCTGGCCAAGCTGGCGGCTCGCTTTGGGCAGGAAGGCCAGACGGTTTTACTGGTGGCCGGGGATACTTTCCGGGCCGCAGCCATTGAGCAGCTCGAAGTCTGGGCCGACCGGCTGGGCGTGGAGGTGATTAAACATCAGACCGGAGCCTCCCCCGCAGCGGTGGCCTTTGACGGGATTCGAGCCGGTATCGCCCGTAAGGTTGATGTGGTGCTGATTGACACCGCCGGACGGCTGCATACCCGAACGCCGCTCATGGAAGAACTCAGAAAGGTACACCGGGTGATCGCCAAGGAACTCCAGGGGGCGCCTCATGAGGTGCTGTTGGTCCTTGACGCGGCCACCGGCCAGAACGCGCTGAGCCAGGCGCGGACCTTTCAGGCCGCATTTCCGCTCAGCGGTGTCATTCTGACCAAGATGGACGGCTCGGGAAAGGGCGGAGTGGTGCTATCCGTTACCGAGCAACTCGGCGTCCCGATTCGGGGCATTGGCCTGGGCGAGGGCGCCGAAGACCTGCATGACTTTGAGGCGACCGCCTTTGTCGAGGCGCTTTTTTCTGCTGAGGACTCCTGATGTTCCCTTGACTCGCAGCGCGAAGAGCCATACACTCGACTTGAACTTTTCCTTTACTTTTGGGTGATATGGCTATACCAAGCCTCAAACTTCTTGAGGAAAAGCTTGACGGAATGCTGGAGCGCCACGCGCGGACTTGCCGGGAAAAGGCGATGCTGAGCCAACGCCTGAGCGAGCAGCAGGAGGCAAACGGTCGCCTGCGTGAACAGCTTCAGCAATACGAACAGGAACGAGAGGAAATTCGGACCAAACTGGAACGGATTCTGGGTCAGTTCGACGGGCTCGGAATAGCGCTGAACGATGAGGGGGGAGGCGATGAAAGCCTTGGTTGAGGTCGAGATTTTTGGCCAAACCTTCACGGTGGCCGGCGAAGAGCAAGCCGACTATGTGAGGCAGCTGGCCGATTCTGTTGACCAGCGTATGCACGATATCGCGGCCAACACCAAAACCGCCGTCCCCCTGCGGGTTGCCATTATGGCGGCTCTGAGCATTGCAGATGAGTGGCACAAAGCCAGTCAGCGAGAACAAGAACTCCAAGAAGAAACAGAACGTCTGTCTACGGTTTTGCTTAAACGGATCGAGCAGAGTGAACAGAACGAAGACGTAAGCAATGGCCGTGTTGTCTCGTAATACGTTGTGTCTTCCTCATCGCACGTCTCCAGGCTCTCTCAGCGGGATTTGCCAAACGGCTGACCCCGACTGAGACGCTCCCCCAGTCCTCCAGGCCGATTTCCTCCTCCATGAGGGCCTTGTGGAAGCTTCTTCCGCCAGGCAATTTGAGGGAGGGCGAAGATCCCCCTCATGCAGCTGACAACTCGCTGGGAGGTGGTTTTACACATGTAAAGGCCCTCCGACCCTGGGGATGGAAGGAGGTCAGTGACAGATGACAGTACTCGATTGGTTCATTTGGTTCATTGGAGTGGTGTGTGGCGGTGCGGGGGCGTGGGCGCTCGGGCTGCTGCGCCAACGCTGGCAGCACGAGAAGATCGTCAAGGCCGAGGAAACGGCGAAGCTCATTGTGGAGGAGGCCCAAAAAGAATCGTCCGTCATCAAGAAGGAAGCCGAGGTCCAGGCCAAGGACGCGCTCTTGCAGTCAAAAACGGAGTTTGAGAAGGAGCAGCGCGAACGGAGAAAGGAAATTCAGCAGAGCGAGCGACGTTTACAGAGCCGTGAGGAAACTCTCGAGAAGCGAGCGGTGACCCTGGACAACCGGGAAACCGAGCTGTCGCATCGGGAGCGGGGGTTCAAGACCAAAGAAGAAGCGATCGACAAGAAAGCCCAGGAGTACCAGGGTTTGATCGAGGAGACCTGCCAGCAGCTTGAGCAGATTGCGGGTATGAACCGCGAGGAGGCCAAAAACGTGCTGCTGGAAAAAATGATGAGTGACGCCCGTACCGAGGCGGCGCGCCAGATTATGACGGTCGAAGAAGAGGCCCGTGAGGAGGCTGAACGTCGAGCCAGGAAGATCATCAGCGTTGCGGTCGAGCGGCTGGCCGGCGAGTTTGTGTCGGAACGCACCACTGCGGTGATCCCCCTGCCCAGCGACGACATGAAGGGCCGGATCATTGGCCGCGAGGGGCGCAACATCCGCGC
>JAAXHF010000230.1 GCA_012271025.1 Deltaproteobacteria bacterium
GACGAAGATCGCGGGTATAGGTGGCCCGGCCGGTGACTTTCTCGCGGGCGTCAATCCGGGGGACGGGCTGGCCCACGACCCGCAGTTGGGTGTCGGCGTCCCAGGGCGGGGGTTCGTCCTCGGGGATGGAGCGGGTCACCGTGGTGAAATGACCCTGGTAGCCGATTTTTAGCGCAACGCTGCGGGCCATGGTCTAGCCCTCGTCGTGCTGTCCCGAGGCGGCCAGGACTGCGGCAAAGACGTGCGGATAGGTGCCGCAGCGGCAGATATTGCCGCTGATCGCGGTTTTGATCTCGGCCCGGCTGGGGGTGGGATTGCGGGCCAGCAGCGCCTTGCAGCTCATCAGCATCCCCGGCGTACAATAGCCGCACTGGAGGGCGTCATGGGCGATAAAGGCGTCTTGCAGAGGGTCAAGTTGGTCGCCCTGGGCCAGGCCCTCAACGGTCTGAATGTGTTTGCCCTGGGCGGCAACGGCCAGCACCATGCACGACACGACCGCCTCGTTGTCGAGCAGCACCGTACAGCCGCCGCACGCGCCCCGGTCGCAGATCACTTTTGTTCCGCTCAGCCCCAGCTGATCCCGCAGCGCGTCGGCTAAGGTCACCCGCGGCTCACACCGCACCACATACGGCTGACCGTTGACGTGGAAGCGGACCGGAACCGGGTCGGGACCCAGGCGGGTCACCTCGTCGGGCCGGGTCTGCTCAGCCTCAAGGGCGGGCAGGCCGAGCTGGGTCGCGGCTAGGCCCGCCGCACCGGCGCCCTTCAGAAACGAGCGGCGGCTGACACCCGAGCGCGGCGCGGGAGTCTTGCCGGACGCTTTGTCTCTCGTACTCATGGTTTCCTCTGTCCACAAAGGGCGGACTGGTGCCTCGCTCAGTCTTGACCACCCAGGTCTTTTAATTTGCCCCGCTCCACCTTGCCCATGGCGTTGCGGGGAATCTCATCCAGAAAACGATAGCGTCGCGGCCGCTTGTAGGGCGCCAAGTCTTGCTTGACCCGCGTCCTGAGTCGGGCCTCCAGCGTGGCCGGGTCGTGTCCCTGGCGTGGCACGACAAAGGCGGCGATGATCTCGCCGAGGTCCGGGTCGGGCAGGCCGGCGACCGCGCACTCGTGCACCCCGGCTTCCAGCTCCAACACCGCCTCAACCTCTCCGGGGGTGACATTGGTGCCGCCGACGATGATCAGCTCCTTCATCCGACCCAGTATCGACACATAGCCGTCGTCGGACACCGCGCCGAGATCGCCGGTCCGAAACCAGTCGCCATCGAAGGCGGCGGCAGTCGCCTCGGAGTCCTTCCAGTAGCCGCTAAACACATTCGGGCCTCGGACCCACAGTTCGCCGGTCTGC
>JAAXHF010000580.1 GCA_012271025.1 Deltaproteobacteria bacterium
TTCGGCCATCATGTCAATTTCTCGATCCCGCCGCCGACCGGCTTGCTGTATCTGCGCCAACCCCCAAAAGATCGCGCCTAACCCCACGCTGCTAACGAGAAGCTGCGCGACTTCGGCCCAATTCGGCTGTTGCAAAGCGGCCACCGCCTCCCGCGCCAACTGTAAGAATTCTGCGTCCATAGTCACCTCCATAACAAAAACCCCCACGGTTTGTCTCTCTCCCCACCCCTGGCGAGGACAGCCACTGCGGGCCGACCCGCTTGCATGAGGGCGGGCCACTGCCTCGTCCACTTGTGGGGGCTCTGGGACGCGCCGCAGCAACCCTAACGGATAGTGTTCTGGAGCTAAGACCCCCTTGGAGGGGAGGGCCTTCAGTGTCGGTAGCGAAACGTTCCGGTCAAGCATCACGTATCAATGTGTCGGCGGGACGCTGGTGTTCTGGTATGTCCTGCGGGTCTTCATGGCCCTGAGCGACGACCGAGGTGACTGGGCGGGTCGGGCAGGGGCCGGCCGACCACAAACAGGACGGCCAGCGTTCCGCCCACCAGCAGCGCGTAGGCGGCCCAGACCGGGAGTCCCCAGGCCACCCCGCAGTATCCGGCCAGGCCAGCCAGCAGCATACAGGTCAGCGCGTATGGAGCCTGGGTCCAGACGTGGTCCAGCGGATCGCAGCCCGAGGCGGTGGCCGACAGGATTGTGGTATCGCTGATCGGCGAGCAGTGATCGCCAAAAATCGCGCCGTCCAGCACTGCGGCGGCGGTCAGCCACACAATCGGTCCCGCCGTCTGACCAGCGCTCAGGCTGTAGGCCAGCGGCACGGCCAGCGGCAGCACAATCCCCATCGTCCCCCAGCTCGTGCCGGTGGCAAAGGCAATGCCCGCAGCCAGGCCGAAGGTGACCAGCGGCACGGACAGGGGCGAGACGCGCCCGCCGAGCAGGGAAGCCAGAAACACGTCGGTGTGCAGCACGTCGGCAATACTCTTCATCGCCCAGGCCAGGATCAGGATCAGCACCGCCGGCCAGACCAGCCCGATGCCCCGAGTCCAGGCTGCCAGCCCCTCAGACAGAGTCAGGAAACGCTGCGACACGGCCAGGCCGAGGGCCAGACTCGTTCCGACCAGGGCGGCCATAAACAGGACCTGGCCCGAACCCGCGACCGAGCCGCCGACCGCCCCGAAGGCGAGCCGCCACACCGTGGGGTCGAAAACGGAAAACGGCACGCCGGCGGCCCGAGTCGCCCCCGCCCCAAACCACAGCATCCCGCCCACAGCGGCCACGACCAGGCCGGCGACGGGCCAGACCGCGTGGGACCACGGCGGCAGCCTGTCCGTGGCGGGTTGGGCGTCCTCAAGCGTCCGGCTGGTGAGCAGTCGGGCTCCGTCGCCCAGGACTTTGCCGTCCCGCAGCGCCCGCACCTCGGCCCGATACATCGCGCCGAAGTCTCGGCTCAGAGCCGCGTTACACACCACGAACACGAGTGTCGTCAGACAGTAGAAACGCAGCGGCAGCAACAGCAGGAAGATGGCATAGCCGTCCAGCCCCAGCTCCAGGTCGGCTGCGATATCGTTGAGCAGTCCGACCTCATAGGCAATCCAGGTCGAGATCAACGCCAGCCCGGCAACCGGCGCGCTGGTTGAGTCAACCACATAGGCCAGTTTCTCGCGCGAAATCCGCCAGCGGTCGGTCATCGGCCGCATGGTCGTGCCGAGCACCACCGAGTTGGCATAGTCGTCAAAGAAAAAGACCACCCCCGCCAGGGCAGTGCCGAGCCGGGTCGTTCGGCCACTCCTGGCCGCGCCAAACACGGCCTGGACCAGCGCCTGGGCTGCCCCGCTGCGGCTCACGATCTGCACCATGCCGATCAGGGTCAGGGTGAAGGCCAGGATCGAGAGATTGAACCCGCTGCTCAGGTTAGCCCAGATAAACGTCTCGAACCCTCGCGGCAGGGCCAGCCACGGCAGCGGGCCGTAGGCCAGAAAGGCGCCCAGCACAACGGCCGCGCCGAGCGAGACAAACAGGTGCTGGAAGAAGATCGCCAGCAGGATGGCCAGCAGGGGCGGCAGGACAGAGTACCACTGACCGCCGC
>JAAXHF010000119.1 GCA_012271025.1 Deltaproteobacteria bacterium
TTTGACCTGATTCTGCTCGATCATGCTCGCCAGGCCGGTGTCCGGGTTGTGGAAGGACAACCGGTGCGAGACGTCCGGCCCGATGGGGAGCACGACGTGCTCGTCCGCTATGGTTCGGGAGGGCATATTCGGGCAGCCTTCAGTATTGATGCGACCGGCCACGCGGGCATATACGCCCGCCACAACCTACGCCAGCGGGACAGCGTCTTTCAGACCCTGGCCCTGACGGGCTATTGGCAAAACGCGGGGAATCCACCCGGCGTAGACTCCGCCAACACTCTGCTTGAAGCCTATGCGGACGGCATGGTCTGGTCAGTCCCGCTGCACACGGGCGAGCGGAATGTCACGCTGCTGCTTGACTGGCGACACAGCCGTGCCATAAAGCGGGTCGGACTACGGCGCTTTTATATCGAAGAACTCCGCAAGGCGGCCTATGTCTCGGGCTTTCTGGCTGACGCGCACCTCCCCCACCCACCTCAGGTCTTTGATGCCAGCCTGTACACCGCACAGCAGTTTGTCGCCGGCCGCACCCTCCTCGTCGGTGACGCCGGCCTATTCATTGATCCCTTGTCCTCGGAGGGAGTCCGGAAAGCCATGGCATCCGCCATTACCGGCGCCGTGGTTGTCAACACCATACTCCAGCGGCCCGCCATGCGGTCCCAGGCTGCCGAGTTGTACGAAGCCGGTCAACGGGACACCTATCACAGCCACTATCAGCAATCGGCCCGCTATTACGCGGAAGAGGGCCGCTGGCCGGACCGTCCCTTTTGGCAGCACCGTTGCCGGCACCTTGAGCCCGACGCGGGTCCCGTCGCTCCGCAGCAGCCGTCCACGGCCTTTTCTCCATTTGATTCCCAGCCGGTTTCACACCTAATGGTCACGCCTGACCTGCGTATCCAGGAGCAGCCTGTTATCGAAGGCTCGTATGTGGAGCTCCGGCCCGCGGTTGTGACCCCGCGTTACCCACGCGGCCTGCGCTTTCTGTCCGGGGTCAACGTCCCGGCCCTGCTGCGTTGCGTGCAGACCCGG
>JAAXHF010000188.1 GCA_012271025.1 Deltaproteobacteria bacterium
CGCTCTGCCGCAGAGGCAACCTCGGCCTCGTCAAACACCTCGACCCCGAGATGATTCAGCCGTTCCTCCGCCTCCGGGTTCTCGAACAAGACCAGCTTGAGCGGCGGCGTATCAATCGCAAAATTGGCATAGCCGTCTCTCAGTTTGTGCGGTTTGACGGCAAACAGCTTCGAGTAATACTCGACCGCCTCATTGAGGTCACGAACGTTGAGCGCCAGTTGGATTCGCATAGCCCTGCTCCTTCCGGGGTGATGACCCCCGATAACACGTCTTGATTGCCGCATAGTATACAGACCTACGGTAAAAACCTAGCCATCCCGGAAGTATCCGCGGCAACCTCATACAGGAAATTGACGGTACGGGCTGATGACCGTGGCCCAATAGACGCCCCGGCGAATATTCTTTAGACTGCTCGCGCATTATGCAGAGCAACCCGTTGAGGAATCAACGGGTTACCGGCAAGTAGGACCGAGGAGAGACGCATGAGCATCGACCTGTTGGCGGATGACCCAAAAGAAAAATTAGGCTTTGACCCGGTTGAGCTGCGGGCCAAATATCGCTACGAGCGCGACAAGCGGCTGCGCGAGGACGGCAACGCGCAATACCAGGAAGTCGCTGACGAGTTTGCCAGCTATACCGACGACCCCTATACCGAGTGGGTCGAGCGCGACCCGCTGAATGACGAGGTGCAGGTGGCCATCATCGGCGGCGGCTTCGGTGGACTGCTGATGGGCGGCCGGCTGCGCGAGGCCGGCTTTAACGATATCCGAGTCATTGAGAAGGCCGGGGACTTTGGCGGTACCTGGTATTGGAACCGCTATCCCGGCGCCATGTGCGACGTCGAGTCGTACTGCTACCTGCCGCTGCTCGAAGAGCTCAACTATATCCCCAAGCATAAATATTCATACGCGCCCGAAATCTTTGAGCACAGCAAGGCCATCGACCGCCACTACGACCTGTACCGAAACGCCTGCCTCCAAACCGGGGTGAGCGAGATGCGCTGGGACGACCCGAGCGGGCGCTGGGTTATTCACACCGACCGGGGTGACGCTATCCGGGCCCAATTTGTGGCCATGGCCAACGGGCCGCTCAACCGGCCCAAGCTGCCCGGTATCCCCGGTATCCCCAGCTTCAAGGGCCACACCTTCCATACCAGCCGCTGGGACTACGACTATACCGGCGGCGACTCGGACGGGAATCTCACCGGCCTGAGCGATAAACGCGTCGCCATCATCGGCACGGGCGCGACCGCGGTGCAGTGCATCCCCCACCTCGGCGAGTGGGCCAAGCACCTGTACGTGTTCCAGCGCACCCCCTCGTCCATTGACGTGCGTAACAACCGGGAAACCGGGCCGGACTTTGCCCAGCAGCTCGAACCGGGCTGGCAGCAGCGACGCATGGACAACTTTAATATTCTGGTCAGCGGTGGCGACCAGGATGAAGACCTCGTGGCCGACGGCTGGACCGAGATTTTCCGCAATCTGACCGGTATTGCTGCCAAGACGGCTTCCCGCGAACTGGGCCGGCGTCTCACCTCACGCGAGAAGGGCCAGCTCATGGAGCTGCTCGACTTCCAGAAGATGAATCAGGTGCGCGACCGGGCCGAGGCCATCGTCAACGACCCGGACACGGCCGAGGCCCTCAAGCCCTGGTATCGGCAGTTCTGCAAACGGCCCTGCTTCCACGACGAATACCTGCCGACCTTCAACCGGCCGAACGTGACCCTGGTCGATACCGACGGCCGGGGCATCGAGCGCATCACCGAGCGGGGCATCGTAGCCAACGGGATCGAGTACCCGGTCGATTGCATTGTCTTCGCCACCGGCTTCGAGGTCGGCACCAGCTATACCCGTCGGGCCGGCTACGACATCATCGGTCGTAGCGGCCTTTCCCTGAGCGACAAGTGGGCCAAGGGCTGGCGCACCCTGTTCGGACTCCAGGCCAACGGCTTCCCGAACTGTTTTTTCCTCGGCTTCACCCAGACCGCCCTGTCGGTCAACGTCCCGCACGCCCTGAACGAGCAGGCCAAGCACGTCACCTATATCCTCGACCAGGCCCGCCAGCGGGGCGCAACCCGGATTGAGGCCACGCTCGAAGCCGAAGACATGTGGCTGGCCGAGATGAAGGACAAGTCGCGCATCGCCGAACGGTTTTATGC
>JAAXHF010000645.1 GCA_012271025.1 Deltaproteobacteria bacterium
GGTGCAGCGCTCGCAGCGGGTGGCTGAAGACGATGAGCAGGAGGCCGACGACGCGCCCCGGGCGCGGCGGAGCGGCCGCCGGCGCGGGACCCGCGGGCGGAGCAGTGAGTCACGGGCCGAGCCCCCGGCAGCCAGCCCTACAGAGCCCCCAGACGTTCCTGCCAACGGCGACGTTGACCAGGACCGTCCGCCGCTGGCCACCCCGGCCGACGACATTGGGCTGGAAGAAATCCCGGTCGATGCTCCGCCGGAAGAGATTCCGGTCGAACCCGAGGTCATGTTGACCCCTCCGTCTCGCAGCTCGGCTTCCATGCAGGTCAAGACAAGTGTGACCCTGCGGGCGTCCGAGTTGGAATTGCCGGCCAACGGTGACGCGGCACCAAGCTCCGACGAGCTGATCGCCCTGGCCACGACCGAGGCGCGCCGTCGCCATCCGGACTTGCCCGACGATACCGCTCCGGAATCGGACGTTGCCTCACTACCCTGGGGCGAGACGGTGCTGACCCTGACCTGGAGCTACGACGTTCCGGTTCCCTCGGCCCACAGCGGCGACTGATCACCCCCTCCTCTGCGGTCGGCGCGCAGGCCGACCGTCTGTTCTTCCCCAGCCCAAGAACGGTCCGGGCCGTTGTCCCGTGCTGGAACGGCCGCGAGCGATGCCTGGCCCGCCTTCGCCCGTCTCAGTCCTCGCTTTTTCCGGGGATGAGTGCTAGACCACGGGCGGAGGACTGGAGGGCTCGTATGGACAACCGAACGCCACTGCCGCGTATGCTGGAAGATGTCACCGTGCTCGACTTCACCCAGTACCTGGCCGGTCCGACGGTGACCCGACTGATGGCCGAAATGGGCGCCCGTATCATCAAGGTCGAACAGGCGCCGACGGGCGACCCGTCGCGTGCCCTGCCGTTCATCAAAGATGGCCGCAGCGGCTATTTTGTCCAGCAGAATCGGGGCAAACGCAGCCTGTGTCTCGACTTTGCCAAGCCCCAAGCCCTGGATCTGTTGCGCGCCCTTATTCCGACCGTCGATGTCGTGGTGGAGAACTACGGGCCCGGCGTGCTCGAGAAGCGGGGCTTGGACTACGCGGCCCTCAAGAAAATCCATCCCAAAATCATCATGGCCTCGATCTCGGCCTTTGGCCGCCACAGTCCGCTGGCGCACCGGGTTGGCTACGATCTGATCGCCCAGGCGTTTTCCGGCATTATGCACATGACCGGAGAGCCGAGCGGACCACCGCAGTTTGTCGGGCTCGGGATGGCCGATGTCAGCAGCGGGGTGCACGCCTTTGCCGCCCTCGGCTATGCTCTGTACTACCGGGACAAGACCGGAGTCGGACAACACATCGATCTGGCCATGATCGATGCCCTGTACCATATGCATGAGGTCAATCTCCAAGTGCATAGCCTGAGCAACGGTGCTTATGTGCCGGAACGCACCGGCGCCCATCATCCGCTGGTGTGTCCGGTCGGGACCTTCAAGGCACCCCAGGGCTGGATTGTGATTCTGGTCCTCGACCGGCAGTGGGAGAATCTGTGCAAGGCCATGGGCCAGCCCGAGCTGATCACCGACCCGCGCTTTGCCACCGGCCCCGACCGGGCGACCAACCAGAAAGAGCTGATCGCCATGATCGAAGCCTGGCTGCGGAGCTTTGCCGACGACGCGACAGCCCTGCACGTACTGGAAGAATACCGGGTGCCGTCCGCGCCGGTGATGTCGATCGTCGATACCGTCCGGCACGAGTATTTCACAGCCCGCGATATGGTCCGAACCGTATCCGACCCTATCCTGGGAGAACTCACCATTCCCGGCTTTCCGCTGAAATATTCGGAGTTCCCGGACCTGCCTGAACTGCACGCCCCGCTGCTCGGTCAGCACAACGCGGCCGTGTTGCACGACCAGCTTGGCTATTCCCCGAGTCAGATAGCCGACCTGGAAGACGCCGGAGTGCTGCATGCGGGGGACACCTAGTCCGTGAAGAAAGGAGACCGACCAATGGCAACGATTCCAACCCAAGCGGTCGAGATTTTTGGTTCCGGCGTGTTACGCGCCGAAGGCGTGGTGGTGGATAAAGAGGGCAACGTCTGGGGCGGTGGTCGCCGCGGGCAGGTGTATAAAGTCAGTCCCGACGGGGTGGTCGAGCAGGTGGCCCAGCTGCCCGACCGGGCTATTCCGAACGGGGTGACGCTCGACCGCGCGGGGAATTTCGTGTACTGCGACCTGCGCCATAGGGCGGTCATGCGGCTGTCGCCCCAAGACGGCACGGTCTCCATGATTGCCGACCACGCCGGGGACTTCCCGATCTCCATCCCCAACTTCGCCAGCTATGACGCCGAGGGGAATCTGTACGTCTCGAATTCCAGCTCGCAGGAGGGCAGCAAAGTCTTCGGCGAATTTTCCAACCCCCAGCCCAACGGGGCGGTGGTACGGATTCGACCCGACGGCCGGGGCGAGGTCGTTGCCACCGGTATTTATTTTGCCAACGGCACGGCCATCGACCCCAACGAGGACGCGGTCTACGTCCTGGAGAGTTCGCGCAACGACTGTGTCCGCATCCAGATCAACAAGGACGGCACGTTTGGCAAGCCCGAGATCTACGCCAGTGGTTTTCCGGCGCTGCCCGACGGTATGGCCTTTGACGTGGACCGCAATCTGTACATCACCCTGCCGGGCGTGCCGACCGCAGATAAGCTCGAGCCCCGCAACAAAGTCATCAAGGTCGATACCAACGGCAAGTGGACCGAGCTGATCGACGACCCGGACGGCACCAGGCTGAGCTTCCCGACAAACTGTGCGTTCGGTGGACCCGACATGCAGACCTTGTATCTGGCCAATCTCGAAGGCGAACACATGAACAAGGTCCACACGCCGTTCCGCGGCCATCCTCTGTACCACCAGCGCTAGAAGAGGCGTCTCATGCGCACCAGCGACTCGCGTATCCTGACCACCCACGTCGGCAGTCTGCCCCGCAGCGCGGCCCTGGCCGATCTCCTGATTGACCAGGAGCAGGACAAGGCTATTGACGCGGCCGAGCTCGAACGTCAGGCCGAGCTGGCCGTCCGGCACGTGATTCACCAGCAGGCCGAGTCCGGGGTGGATATCGCCAACGACGGTGAGCAGCCCCGCATCGGTTTCCAGACCTATGTACCGCAGCGCATGAGCGGCTTTGGCGGGGAGAGCAAACGGCCGACTCCCCAGGACATGAAAGAATTCCCGGATTTTGTCGCCCTGATGCAAAAACGCAATGTGATGCGGGCCAAGGTGTTCAACGCGCCACAGGCGATTGCCGAGGTCGAGTACCACGACCTGAGCGCGGTCCGTGACGAATGCGCGCTGTTCCGGCGCTGCCTTGACGACCAGCCCCGGCCATTCGCCGAGTGTTTCATGACCGCAGCCTCTCCCGGCATCGTGGCCACGACCATGCTCAACGCCTACTACGACTCCCACGAGCAGTACGTCTTTGCCGTCGCCCGACAGCTCAAGAAGGAGTACGAGTATATTCACGCCCAGGGCCTGGTGTTGCAGATTGACGCGCCCGACCTGGCCATGGAGCGCAGCTTTCTGTTCCAGGATATGTCGCTGCCGGAATTCCAGCGCGTGGTCGAGACGCACATTGCGGCGCTGAACCTGGCGGTCGAGAATATCCCGGCCGAACGGATCCGCCTGCACGTGTGCTGGGGCAATTATGACGGTCCCCACAATCATGACGTGCCGCTTGAGGATATCCTGCCCATCATCTGCCAGGCCAGAGTTGGTGCGCTGGCCCTGGAACTGGCCAACCCGCGCCACCAGCACGAACACAAAGTCCTCAAAAACCATCCTCTGCCGGACTCCATGCTGCTGATTCCGGGGGTGATCGATTCCACGACCAACTACGTCGAGCATCCCGAGGTCGTTGCCGACCGCATCTGCCAGGCCGTCGAAGCGGTCGGCGAACGCAGCCGGGTGATTGCCGGCACCGACTGCGGGTTCGGCACCTTTGCCGGCTGGGAGATGGTGCCCGACAGCGTGGTGTGGGCAAAAATGAAAGCGTGCAGCCAGGGGGCGCGGATTGCGACCCAGCGCTTGTGGGGCGGGGCAGGGGAATGATGAACGATGAATGATGAACGCGGAAGAAGTGCGCCGTGCGGGCCGCCGGAGACGGCCCGCAGCGTGTCAGGCTCCGGTCACATTGGCCGTCCAGCCTCTGGCTTTATCAACCGTTGTGGCCGAGATCTTCTTTGAGGCGTAAAAGCCGACCAGCCCCAGGGCGTCTTTGATCTGCAGGCGACCGATCGGACCCGAGGTATAGGTCACATTCAGGATATTGCGGGCGGGGTCGATGATGAATGCCGCCGGCTGGATGATGTTGCGCTTCTCTTCGTACCAGCAGGTCAGGGTCGCGGCCGTGGCCGGACCGTCCACGCCGTAGATGACGGGAAACGTCAGCCCCGACTTGTCGACCGTTTGCCGGGCCTTGTCGAGCGGGTCGGTTGAGATGGCGTAGACCGAAATCCCGGTCGCCCGGGCCTGTTCGAGATGCGCCTGGTAATCAGCCAACTGCTGATCGCAGAACGGTCACCAGTGAGCCCGATAGGTCAGGACGATGGCGTACGGGGTCGAGATGTCGGTCGGCAGACTGATCGTTTCCCCGCCGACGCTCGAGCCGCTGATGGCCGGAAAAGGATCTCCGGGGTGGAGGCGTTCCATGGCTGTGCTCCTTTCTGGGACGCGCGCCGCGTCGGGCTGGACGGGGCGCGGTGGGCCACCTATAGCCATGACCCGCCGCCGAGTCAAGGCAAAACGCGCCGGTCTTCTGTAACCGGGCGGCCGTGTGCTACACTCCGGACCATGGCTAGTCCGTCGCCCCCGTCTCCCGATCCGAGCCTGCTGGCCTCGTTCCTGAAGCTGCTGCGCTCAACCTCCTCGCTCGTGTTCACGGCCGTGCGCAAGGCGCCGGTCCTGGTCGTCGCCGTGCTGGTCCTGGCGGTTCTCTACTACCGGAATCCGCAACAGTTCCAGGATACCGAGCCCGCCGAACCGGCCAAGGCCAGCGTCGCCGCCGAGCCGCAGCCGCCGCCCGAGCTGCCGGCCGGCCAACAGGCTCTATGGCTGTGCGTGCAGCGGGTGGATTCCCAGATGACCGGCGGCCTGTGGGCGGACGTCTACTACGGGATGGAGGCCAAGCTTGACGGCACGGCGGTGACGGTCAAGGTGACCGAAGGCTGGAAAAATCTATCCGAGAGCAAGCAGAAAATCCTGGCCCAGCTGCTGGTCGATACCTGGCTGCGGACCGGCCAGGCGCTCCAGGTTCTCGACGCTTCTCAAGACACGTCCGATGTGCGCATCCAAGCCTCGGGCGAGCCGTTCCGTGAGATCGTCATTCAGCGTCTGCCGGACGAGCAGACGGTGGCGGCGTGGCGACCGGCGACCGGGGTGCAGCTGTTTGACCCCCAGACCGATGTCTAGTATGCCGGCCGCTTTTTTCGCCATCAAATGGCAGAAGGCCCAGGCCGGCAGGCCGGCTGCGGTGATCATGCTCGATCAGCGCTTCCTGCCGACCCGCGAACTCTATCGGACCTATACCCACTACCAGGGCGTTGCCCGGGCGATTCGGGCCATGATTATTCGTGGTGCGCCGGCCATTGGCGTGGCTGCGGCCATGGGGCTGGCGCTCGGCGCCCGACAGCTCAAGACCAGCGACCGGCCGGCCACCTTTGATCGGCTGTGCCGGGTTTTTGCCGCGACCCGCCCCACTGCGGTCAACCTGTTCTGGGCCATCGAGCGTATGCGGGGCGTCTACGCCCAGACCCATGCGGCGGGCCGGACTCGTCTGTGCGAACGCCTCGAACACGAGGCTCTGACCCTGTATGCCGAAGATATCGAGACCAACCGTCGCCTGGGCCGCTACGGGGCGGCGTTGATCTCGCCTCGGGCCAGCGTCCTCACCCACTGTAATGCCGGCGCCCTGGCCACGGCCGGCTACGGTACGGCCCTGGGAGTGATCCGCGCCGCCTGGGAGCAGGGCAAACACCTCTCGGTCTTTGTGCCTGAGACGCGACCGTTTCTGCAGGGCGCCCGGCTGACGGCCTGGGAGCTGAGCAAGGAGGGCATTCCGGCAACCCTGATCACCGACAATATGGTCGGCCATTTCATGCAAAAAGGCGTGATTGACTGCGCGATTGTCGGAACCGACCGGACCGCAGCAAACGGAGACGTGGCAAACAAGATCGGAACCTATACCTCTGCGGTGTTGGCCGCCCGGCATGCGCTGCCCTTCTATGTTGCGGCGCCGACCGCCTCGGTCGACCTGGCCTGCCCGTCTGGCGCGCATATTCCGATTGAAGAACGCGCGGCGCGCGAGGTCACCCACATCTTCCGCCAGCAGATCGCCCCGACCGATATCCCGGTTGCCAATCCGGCCTTTGATGTCACGCCCCATCCCCTGGTCAGCGCAATCATTACCGAGCGGGGGGTCGTGCGTGCCCCGTATGCCGAATCCCTGCCGCGGGTGGTGCGGGCCGGCCAGTCCGACACGGCCGTCTCATAGCGACCCGGGTCACACCTCCGAACCCGTTGTGTCCCCCAGGGCTTCCGCCAGTCGCCTATGGGCGGCACACCCGATGACCTCGGCAGAGGCGGGCGGGAGGTGTCTCGAGCCGGTCTTGAGCGCCCCAAGCCTGCGCCCCGCCTCGGCCAGCCGCCGGGCTGACAGGCGGCCTGTAGCCAGCGCCCGAAGACAGGCGTCCCGGGCCTGTATGGCTCGCTCCAGGCTGTGACACACCAGCAGCAGGTCCGTGCCCGCGACCAGCGCCTGAACCGCAGCCTGCTCAACGCTGCCGTGGCGGACGATTGCGCCCATCTCCAAATCGTCGCTGACCACAACCCCGTCAAAGCCGAGCCGGCGGCGCAACAGCTCGGTGATAATCGGTTGCGACAGGCTGGCCGGCCGGTCCGGGTCGAGAGCCGGATAGACGACGTGGGCGGTCATGAGCATTGCGATCTGTTCCCCGCAGGCCCGGCGGAAGGGCGCCAGATCGGTCTGCTCAAGCAGGCTGGCCGACCGCTCATCGGTGGGCAAATCCTGGTGCGAATCGAGCCGCGTTGCTCCGTGACCGGGAAAATGCTTGCCGCACGGAATGACGCCGGCCTCACGTAGACCACGGGCCAGCGCACTCCCCAGCGCCGCCACCTGCTGCGGCTGGCTCGAGAACGCCCGATCCCCAATGACGCCATTGTCGGGATTGGTCAACACGTCCAGCACCGGGGCAAAATTGAGATCAATCCCCACCGCCCGCAGTTCTTGTCCCATGGCCCGTCCGACCCGATAGGCCAGCTCGGACGGCTGGGACGCGCCCGTGCGTGTCAGCCGCCGGGCCGGCGGAAAGTGGGTGAAGGGTGCACCCAGCCGCTGCACCCGGCCGCCCTCATGGTCGATCGCAATAAGCGGCGGGTCGGTCCGGTCCAGGCCGTGCAGCTCTTGGCATAGAGCGGCCAGCGCCTCAAGGTCAGTATAATTACGGCTGAACAGAATGACGCCGCCGGGCCGCAGGTCGAGCAGCAGCCGCCGGGTGTGGGAATCGAGTTCGGACCGGGGAATGCCGACCATGAAAAGCTGGCCCAACTGTTCGGAGGTATCCATGGCCCGAGGCTAGCAGGAGCGGACGGCCAGGAATAGCGTGGCGGCCCTCTGGACAACAGTTCGGAGAATATGCTATCTGCACGCGCGTTGAGTGCCTTGCCGTCCTTCTCCTACGCTGACCGAGGGACGAGCGGAATACGGGCGATGAACGCATCGACCCGGCGAGAACCGAGAAGGTGGCAGGGACGTGCCATAAGGCCGCTTGGATCCAGCCGGACCGAGACGGATGGCAGTCGGAATACACAGGGGACGGCGGAGGCACGTGTCCCAGCCTGGCGGCAACGTGCTTTCGGTTCCTTCCCCTCCTTCTTTCCAGCCCTCCGACTCCGGTTCGAGCGTAAGGAGGGTTTCTGCATGCCGCACGCCGCACCCAAGGTCACCGTTCCCGAACTCCAGCGTCTCAAAACGGCCGCCACAAAGATCACTGCCCTGACCGCCTACGACTATCCGTTCGCCCGTCTTGTCGATGAGAGTGGCATCGACGTCATCCTGGTCGGGGACTCGCTGGGGACCGCCGTGCAAGGAGCCGACACCACTCTGCCGGTGACGCTGGACGAGATGGTTTATCATACCCGGCTGGTCAGCCGAGCCCGGCCGCGGGCTCTGGTCGTGGCCGACATGCCGTTTCTCACCTACCAGGCCGGCATCTGCGCCGCTATTGCCAACGCCGGTCGTTTGCTCAAAGAGGGCGGGGCTGAGGCGGTCAAGCTGGAGGGTGGGGTGAATGTCCAGCGCGTTATCCGGGCGATCACCAATGTCGATATCCCGGTCATGGCCCACATCGGCCTGACGCCGCAGTCGGTCCATCGGATGGGCGGCTTCAAGGTCCAGGGAAAAAAGTCGGGTCGTCGGCCCGGAGCCCGAGAGCGTCTGCTGGAAGACGCCCAAGCCGTGGAGGACGCCGGGGCTTTTGCGATTGTGCTCGAAGGCGTCCCGTTCGATCTGGCCCGCGAGGTGACCCAGCGCGCGTCCATCCCGACCATCGGCATTGGGGCCGGGCCGCACTGTGACGGACAGATTCTGGTGCTGCACGACCTGCTCGGCCTGGGCGGCAAGTTCTCACCAAAGTTCGTCAAACAGTACGCCGATCTGCGCGGGGTGATTACCCAAGCCGTCAGAGCCTACATTGAAGACGTCCAGGGCGGGGCGTTTCCGCGCGACGCGCACTCCTTCCACTAGGCCGGACACGGGGCCAGCCCCAGAACTGGGAGCCGTTTATGCAGATCATTCACCGCGTATCCGAGATGCAGCGCTGGTCAGACACCCAGCGCCAGGCGGGCAAGAAGGTTGCCTTCGTGCCGACTATGGGCTTTTTGCACGAAGGCCATCTCAGCCTGGTCCGGGCGGCCAAACAGGCCGGCGATGTTGTCGTGGTCTCGATTTTTGTCAACCCCATGCAGTTCAACCAACAGGCCGACTTTGCCGCCTACCCGCGCAATGACGAGCAGGACCGGCGTCTGCTCAGCGAACTTGGGACTGACGTGTTGTTTAACCCCGACGCCTCGGAGATGTACCCGGATGGGTATCAGACTGCGGTCGAGGTCGAAAAGGTCAGCCAGCCGCTGTGTGGCGCCCACCGGCCGGGGCATTTTCGCGGGGTGACGACAGTGGTGGCCAAGCTGTTCAACATGGTCAAGCCCCACGCAGCCCTGTTTGGCGAAAAGGACTTTCAGCAGTGCGTAGTGATCAAACGCATGGTCACGGACCTGAATTTTGACCTGGAAATCGTGGCCATGCCGACCGTGCGTGAGGCGGACGGCCTGGCCATGAGTTCCCGTAACGCGCGTCTCAGCCCTGCCCAGCGGCAGACCAGCCTGTGTATCGCCAGTGCGCTGAACACCGCCCAGCAACTGGTTGGACAGGGCGAACGGCGGGCCGCGACCATTCTGCGGGCCGTCCGCGACACGATCAGCGGCCAGGACGGCACGCGCCTGGAATACGCCTCGCTGTGCGATCCCGAAACGCTCGAAGAGGTTGAGGAAGTGACCCGGCCGACCCTGCTGGCCATCGCCGCCTGGGTCGGCGAGGTGCGGCTGATCGACAACCGGGTAATCGGCTGAGCAACAGGCCCCGCCCCGAGCATGCTGCCATGGCCAAGAAGCCAAAAACCAACCCAGGACAAAAACTCATCTGCGCCAACCGTCGGGCGCGTTTTGAGTACCATATTGAGGAGACCCACGAGGCCGGGCTGGTCCTCACCGGCGCGGAGGTGAAATCGCTCCGTCAGGGACGGGCCAATCTGAACGACAGCTATGCCCGGGTGAACCGTGGCGAAGCCTTTCTGCTGAACGCCCACATCAGCCACTATGAGCCGGCCCACCACTTCAAGACCGATCCCACCCGGGCTCGTAAGCTGCTGCTGCATAAGAAAGAAATCATGCGCCTGATGGGCAAGGTCCAGGAGCAGGGCTTGACCCTGGTTCCGCTGCGCCTATACTTCAGGGACGGCAAGGCCAAGGTTGAGTTGGCGCTTGCCAAAGGCAAGAAGCTCTACGATAAGCGAGCCACGACCCGTGAGCGTGATGTCAAACGTGACCTGGCGCGGGCCATGCGCAGAGACGCCCGGTAAGACGCCGCGCTTGCTACAATTTCTCACATGGGGGCGACTTGGTTTCGACGGGGGCTGGAAAGCCAAAGCTGCATGCCGGGGTTCTGTCTTTCCCGTAAAACAGGCAGGCTGCAATCTAACTGCAGACGATTCTGAATACGCTCTGGCCGCCTAGCGCGGCCAGCGTCTTACCGGTCCGCGCCCGTAGGGCTGGCTAAGGCGTCGCAAATCGGGATACGGCCGGCATCGTGCCGGGAGGTGTCGGCCCGACAATTTTTCTGGCTGGTCTTAACGCATCCTGCTCGTGGGAGACGCTGAGGCGAGATCAAAACATGAGCTACGCATGTAGATGCTTTAGGGGGACTACTCTCGGACGCGGGTTCGATTCCCGCCGCCTCCATTCCTTTACGATCCTTCAGGAGCCCGACAAGGGCCGGTGCTGGAGGCAGCTCTCCGCGCCCAGCATTGACTCTGGGGGCGTTATCAGCCGCCGGCTGATCTACACCGGTAAGACACATCATCCGTGGCGGGCTCGGCCAGCGCCGCCCGCAGCAGGGCCGCGTCCGTGGCGGGCGAGGCCGCTGTTGCAGCGTAGGGGCGACGCAGGCGTCGCCCCTACCGAACATCCGTCAGGAGGGACGGCCGCATGCCTCGCCTCTACTCAACATCCGTAATCACGAAGTTCTGACTGTTCTGCCGCCACTCCAACAGGGTACGCTGCCCCGAGTGCGGGAAGTCCTCCGCCACACATTCCCCTACGGCCCCCTCCACAAACTCCTGCCCCAGCGTCGTCACCGTGACCGTCGTCCGGCCCAACTCGACCCCATCGACCAAGGCGGTCACGGTATGCTGACCATCACCCAACAGGTTCCAGTTGAGCAACATGACAAACCCATTCTCCGTGTCCCCACAGGTATCCAGCGTATCCCCCCGCTCCAGGCCATACGCCGCCGTGTGCCACGCGAACTCCCCCTGCTCGGTCTCGATCTCGATCTCTACCCGCTCGGCCTCGCATACCCAGCCCCACAGCGCGCCTATCCCACTCTGCAACGCGTACGGCCCCGGATTCTCCAGCCGCCCCCCCAGATTCCCCACAGCTTCTGCGGTCAGATAAAAACCCGAGTTGATGATAAAGTCGAAGGGGACTGCGCTGCCGTCCGGTCTCGGAAGGTGGGCGGTGAACACGCGGGCGTAGCCCACCTTGGGGATGTCGGCGCTATCGGTATCGTCGGCGGGGTTGTCGAAGTGATACTGCCAGAAGCCGCCTGCCGGGCCACTTTCCGCTGCGGCGATGAGCTGCTCCACGATGAGCTCGCCAGTTACCGCGTCGCGGGAAATCCCTCCTCGTCGCTGCTCGAAGCGGTCCGGAAACGCGCCGTGAAACAGGATCTGCTTGTTGGCACGTCCCATCAAGGCGAGGTACACGGGATCGTGTCTCCAGGGCCCGTTCGGATCCCGCAGGACGATCCGGGCTTTCGACATAGCGGCCAGATCACCGGTCTCCAGGAGTGCGACGAAGTACTCCCCCGCTGCCGTGACGAAGGCCTGCAAGGTGGCTCGATCCACCACGTCCCTGGCCGTAATGGGTGGGTCGCCGTAATCGAGTGCTTCCTCGCTAATGGGAACCACGTGAGACGCACGGAGATCGAAGCCGGCGAGCAGCACGTATGGGCTCTGGGAGTCGGCCGAGAAATATACGGTGGCGTACCCGGAGGCGCCCGGGACAGCGGGGACGTTGAACGGGCCGCCATCCCCGGCGGCGGCGGCCGTGAAGGCGGCCAGGCCCGCAGCAGGGTCGGTCAGGGCGGCCGGGTCGATGCCCAAAGCGTGCAGGATCGCGCCATAAATCGCGGGGGTGAGGAGCCTGCCGGACAAGGACATGTCCTTCGCGTGAACCAACACCCTGCCGTCGGGCGTCAGCCTTACGAGGTAGGTGGACCCGGACCGCCACGGACTCCCTTCCTGCCTGATGAGACACCTACTGTACGCGCGCTGCTGTGGCATTCTTCCCCAGAGATCGCCCGCAAGATAGTCTCTCGCGGCCAGGGCGAAGTCAGTCAGGTCGGCGCTGCCGTCTTCCACCTGCTGCGCCGTTACAGGCGGGTCCGCAGGCGGCGTCACGCCGGCAGGCAGTAGACACTCGAGCGGCGTCTGCGCCAGGGCATTGCGCCCATCGGAACAGATGCCGGTCAGCACGAGCAGACCGCTCAGAATCAGCGCTGTCGGGGTAAGCACGGTTCCAGTTCGCATCTTCGGGTCCTCTTTCCTTTCTTAGAGCAATTTACGTTACCGT
>JAAXHF010000592.1 GCA_012271025.1 Deltaproteobacteria bacterium
CCGGTGTCGATGTCCACGTCCACCACGGCCACATGGGTCCCGCAGGCGGTCGTGAAGTTGGCCGGGTCGTAGACGTAGGTTGCCTCGAGGGTCGGTTGGTCCCCCTCCGGGATCTTGTGTCCCCAATAGGCCTGCTGCGCCACGTCAGCCAGGGTGAGGGACCGCATCTCCTCGGCGCCCTTCACCGATACCCGGCCGTCGGCATAGGCGACGTCGTCCGGATCCGCTTCCAGGAGCCCGGCGCCGATCCGCACCGCCTTGGCCTTGATCTCCTCAATGGCCTTGATGACCGCCACCGCCGCAACGTTGGAACGGCTGCCCGCCGACCCGAAACCCGTATAGGGGGTCTGGTCGGTGTCGCCCCAGACGACCCGCACGTCGGCGATGTCGATCTCCAGGTGATCGGCGGCCACCTGGGCGAGCGTGGTCTCGGTGCCCTGACCCATCGGGATCATCCCCGTGTACAGGGTGGCCCTGCCATGTGGGTCGATCTTGACCGTGGAGCCCTCGTACCCGCCGGTGTAGTAGTCGAGAATGCCGAGGATGACCGAGGGCCCGAAGCCGGATACGTGGATGTAGGAGGCGATGCCGATCCCGCGGTACACACCTTGCTCCCGCAGGCTCTGCTGCTCCTCCCGCACCTTGTCGTACTCGACCGCCTCGAGGGCCTTCTCCAGCGCCGCCGGGTAGTTGCCGCTGTCGTAGACGGCGCCGCCCGGGCTGAAGTAGGGAAACTCATCGGCCTGGATCATGTTGCGACGACGCAACTCGGCCGGGTCGATCCCCAGCCTGCGCGCCGTCTTGTCCATCATCCGCTCGATACCGAACATGGCCTCCGGGCCTCCGAAGCCGCGGAAGGTGCTGTTCGGGGTCTTGTTGGTGGCCACCCCCACCACGTCGCAGTGGTAGTTGGCGATCTTGTACTGGTTGACCGCGGCGGCGCCTGTCACCCAGGCCGGACCGATGCCCACGCTGTGCAGGTGGGCGCCCTGGTCGCTCAGCACCCGGCCCCTGAGACCGAGGACCGTCCCGTCGGAGCTGGCCGCGAGTTGCCACTCCTGGAGCTGCTCGCGTCCATGGACGGTGGCCTGGAGGGCCTCCCGGCGATCCTCGATCCACTTGACCGGCCGGCCCAGCTTCATCGACGCCAGCGAGACGAGGATGTCCTCGGGGTAGCGGTCCCACTGATTGCCGAACGCGCCACCGATGTTGGGAGTGAGGATCCGGACCGCCGTCTCGGGAATGCCGAGCGCCGCCGCCAGCTCCGTGCGGAGCAGGCTGGCCACCTGGCTCCCGGAGTGGAGGGTGAGCGTCTGGCGGAGATCGTCCCAGTCGGCTACGAGACCGCGCGTCTCCAGCGCCACGCCCGAGTAGCGACCCACCTTGAACCGTCCGGAGACGATCTCGTCAGCCTCCTCGAAGGCGCCTTCGATGTCACCGGCCACGCCGAGGGCGTTGATCCCCGGGAAGGTGTACTCGATGATGGTGTTGTCACCCAGGTCCTCGTTGATCACCGGAGCGCCGTCAGCCAGGGCAGCCTCCACGTCGACCACGTGGTCGAGGATCTCGTAGTCCACGTCCAGCAGGTCGAGGGCGTCCTCGGCCATGTAGCGCGAGTCGGCCACCACCGCGGCGACCGGCTCCCCCACGTAGCGCGCCTTGCCGGGGGCGAGGGCTGGGGTGTTGGACTCCTTCTGGCCCGGCAGGCGCCAGATGGTGGGGAAGTCCCCGATGCCCTCGAGATCGGCAGCTGTCAGCACGCAATGGACGCCGTCCAGTGCCTCCGCCGCGGCCGTATCGATACCGTTGATGCGGGCGTGGGCGTACGGGCTGCGGCAAAAGGCCAGGGCCACGCAGTCCGGCGGCGCCAGATCGTCAACATACTCGGTTTGGCCCAGCAGCACGCGCGGGTCTTCCACCCGGCGAACCTCGGCGCCGACCATTTTTCCTGTGCCGCCATCTGCCATACCGACCTCCGTTGTGGCGTAGTGTGGGTATCCTACGTCCGGGCGTGCTGCGGTGCAAGCGATCTCCTTGTGTCAGGCCTGGGCCGGGGCCGGTATGCGAGGGGGTGTGTTCAATTGACACGGGCAAGCCGGGTCTGCATGATTGGCCGATATGGGCTGCGGTGCCGCAGACCTATGCAGAGACGGCTCCAACACCGCATCGGCGCAGAGTTTTTCCGCAACACGCAGAAGAAGGAGAAGGGCTATGACGACGACTGTCACAACCAGCTATGGACAACTCCGAGGCACCGACCAGGGACGCTCGCTGGCCTTTAAGGGCATTCCATTTGCCGCCCCGCCGGTCGGCGAGCGCCGTTTTGCTCCGCCCGTACCGCCCCACAAATGGGACGGGGTACGGGATGCCGATCAATTCGGAGCGACATCCCTCCAGGTTCCCAATTCGGCCCTCAACGGCCTGCTGCCCGACCTCATTCCTGAAGAACCCCAGGCCGAGGACTGCCTGTATCTGAACGTCTGGACTCCGGCGCTTGACGGGACCAAACGTCCGGTCCTGTTCTGGATTCATGGCGGGGCGTTTACCATGGGCTCGGGCTCGCCGCCGCTGTACGACGGCAGTCACCTGGCCGAACGCGGCGACGTGGTGGTGGTCACCATCAACTATCGTCTCGGCGTCCTGGGTTTTCTGTGTCTGGCCGACGGGGTAGGCGAGGCGCGGACAAACTTTGGCCTGTTGGATCAGATCCAGGCGCTGGCCTGGGTGCGGGACGAGATTGCCAATTTCGGCGGCGATCCCGACAATATCACGATTTTTGGCGAGTCGGCCGGCGGCATGAGCGTCAGCAGCGTGCTCGTCTCGCCCCTGGCGCGGGGATTGTTTCAGCGCGCCATTCCACAGAGCGGCGCCGGCCATCACGCCCTGTCACTCGAAGCCGCAGGCGAAACCGCCCGCCGCTTTGCCGACCTCGCCGGGGTCGCACCGGACGATCTCCAGGCCCTGCGCGGCCTGCCCGTCGCCTCGATCCTGGAGGCCCAGGCTGCGCTTGAGCAAGAGCTGCTCGATGGCCTGAGCCAGGGTCGCCCGCCCGAGATGCCCTTTCGGCCCGTGATTGACGGACACGTGCTGAGCATGTCGCCGATTGAGGCGGTCCGGGCCGGTCACGCCGCAGACATCCCGATCCTGATTGGCACGACCGGTGAAGAGTCGAAGCTGATGACCGGTATGGTTGGCGGGTTGGAGCTGTCCGACGAGGCTCTGGCCATTGCCTGCGCCGGACGGGTGACCTCACCCGAGGACATTGCGACCGGGGTGCAGGTGCGCGACACCTATCGCCAGGCCCGAGCCACCCGAGGCGAGCCGGCCAGCAACCACGACGTGTATGTGGCGGTCGATACGGACTATGTGTTCCGTATTCCGGCCGACCGCCTGGCCGAGGCTCAGACCGCCCATACCAGTCAGGTGTACGCCTACCGGCTGGACTGGCAGTCGCCGCTCAAGGGGCTGGGCGCCTGTCACGCCCTGGACCTGCCGTTTGTGTTTGGCACCCAGGCTCAGCCGGGCATTGCCGATTTCGCCGGTCCGGGCGCAACGCCGCTGGCCGAGAAAATCATGGACGCCTGGATTGCTTTTGCCCGCAGCGGCGATCCGGGCACCGCAGACTTGGCCTGGCCCAAGTTTGAGGCCTCCAAACGCTCGACCATGCTGCTCGACGCTGAGTGCCGGGTGGTTGAGCAGCCCCGCGAACAGGAGCGTCTGTGCTGGGAGGGCAGGCGGTAGACAGGCTGGTGATGAATGATGAACGCTGAATGCTGAATGGGGGAGAGGCGGCCGCCTCTCCCGTCATACTGCGTCACACAATGCGGTATTTCTCGGCCAGTTGGGTGGCTTGGGTGGTGCCGATGAAGTCGTTGAACTCCTGCCACGATGGACCGCGCTCCGAGAAGTTGGCGATGGTGCCCGAGTCCTTGAGTTCCTTGAGCATGTCTCGGGCGGCCACATAGGCCAGAAACAGACTCTGGACCGGATAGATGGCGACCTTGAGGCCGGCGGCTTCGAGCTCGGCTTTGGGCGTGTCGATTACCACGTTGAGCAGTGGCTTGGGCAGGGCCTCGGCCGCCTGTCTGGTGTCTTCGAGACGCAGATAGGGCAGGAACAGGAGATCGGCCCCGGCTTCGGCATAGGCCGTGGCGCGCTGTATGGCGTCGTCGAGGGAGGTCACGCCAATGGCGTCGGAGCGGGCGATAATCACAAAATCGGAGTCGGTGCGCGCGTCGGCCATGGCTTTGATCCGATCCGCCGCCTGTTCCACCGTACACAGCCGGTCCTTGTGGCCGGTGAAATGCTTGCCCGGGATCAAATCTTCCACATGCATGCCGGCAATGCCGGCCTGCTCGGCCAGGCGGATCGTCCGCCGGGCGTTGAGCGGCGTGCCGCCGGCGTCGTCGATGTCGGAGATAATGGGAATATCGACTGCGGCCGCCACGTCCTGGGCGCGCCTCAGCAGCTCGGTCATGCTGATCAGCGAATGATCCGGAATGCCCAGCATGCTGGCCGAGGTGGCAAAGCCGCTCAGATACAGGGCCTCGAAGCCCTGGGCTTCGATGAGACGGGCGGTCATCACATCGTGGGCGCCGGGAGCGAGCAGCAGGCCGGGCCGGTCTAGCAGCTGTCGGAGTCGTGTCGTGCCGTTCATGCCGTGTCCCTCCGCGTCTAGCCGAGCTGCTCGTGGACGAAGGTGACGATCTTGTCAATCGCCTGTCGGGAGGCCGGCGCGTCGGGCTTGCGAATGGCAAAGCCCTCGGCCTCGCCCTCGAACAGCTCAAGCTGGACCTGACCGCCGGCCGCGCGGTAGTGCTCGACAAAACGGTCGAGATCGGGTCGGGGGTGGGCCTTGTCTTCGGTGCCCTGGATGTACAGGACCGGCGGCAGTTCGGCCTCCTCGCCGCGTTCCAGGGCCAGTACCGGGTTGCCCTCGGCCATGGCCTGCTCGGTCTTCCAGTACTTGTCGTGCAGGGGGATGACGAGGTCGGCCAGCTCGGGGTAGGGTTTGCCGCCGGCGACGAGTTTCTTGGCGTAGTGATAGCGCGCCAGCGGGTCGATGACCGGCCAGCACGGAATCACGCACTGCACCCGGGCATCGACGACCATTGAACCGGCCGGCAGGGGCAGGGCCGAGTAGCGGGCATCGTGGGGCCGCATGCCGAGCAGCACGGCCTGGTGCGCGCCGCTGGAGCTGCCCAGGATGCCGACCTTATCGGGATTGCCGCCCAGGCTGGCGGCCTGGGTCTTGAACCAGCGGATAGCGTAGTTGATATCGACCAGCGAGCCGGGGTAGGAGGCGTCGGGCGGAACCCGAAAGTCGAGGGCGGCGACCACCGCCCCGCTGTGTGCCAGCGGTTCGTTGATCGGCGTGTCCATCAGCCGGTCGCCCAGACACCAGGCCCCGCCGTGGAGTTCGATAATCAGCGGGAAGGGGCCGCGGCCGCGCGGTTTGAACAAACGGGCCAGCAGCGGCTTGTCGCCGTGGCGCAGGTATTCAACATCTTCGACATCTATGTCGTAGGCTGGCTTACTCATGGTCTTCTCCCTTTTGTGTGAGCGTTTGTGTCAGGCTGTGATACAGCTCGGGCCGACGGTCGGGCAGAAAATTCCACTTGGCTTTCAGGCTGTCGATCGTATCCAGCTCAACCGTCGCCACCACCAGTTCGTCGCCGTCGGTTTCGGCCTTGGCCAACACCTGACCGCTCGGGGCGATGACTTCGCTGCCCCCGATATATTCCAGGCCGTTCTCGGTCCCGGCCTTGCCGGCCGCGACAATGAACAGCTGGTTCTCAATCGCGGCGGCGCGCAGCAGGATTTCGGCCGTTTCGTGGGCGGTGGCGCGCGGCTGGCCAAAGGTCGGGGTGTTATACGGGATGCAGATCAACTCGGCCCCGCCCAGGGCCAGGGCGCGGTAGGCTTCCGAGAAGCGCCGGTCATAGCAGATCAGGCTGCCGAACTGGACTTTGGGCAGGGCGGTGACCGGAAAGCCGAGATCGCCCGGCGCAAAATAGCGCTTTTCAAAAATATCGGGTCCCTCCCAGCGCGGTTCGACCACGCCGGGAATATGGGCTTTGCGGTATTTATGGACCAGTCCGCCCTGGGGGTCGATCAGGGCTGCGCAGTTATGGACCTGGCCATTGTCGCGCTCGGCATACGGCAACAGCCAGTGCAGTCCGGCCTGCCGGGCGGCGGCGAACAGCGCCTCGGTCTGGGCCGGCGGGAAGTCCGTCTCCACAAAGCCGTGCCACGACTCGCGCACCTGCGTTGCAAAGTAGGGGCTGAGCGACAGCTCGGGAAAAGTCAGCAGCTCGACCTTGCGTCGCCCGGCTTCCTCCAGCAGGCCGATCATGCGCTCCACGGTGCGGGCTTTGTCCGTCGAGCTGGGACCGAGCTGGGCGGCCGCCACAGTCAGAGTCCGATTCATCCTGTCCTCCTTTGCCGGCTGTCCGGCGGGCTAAACCACCGGCCGCGAGATCACATCCCCGGACACCCGCCGCTTGAGCCAGCGGCCGTCGGTCGAGCTGCCGACCAGCTTGCCGTCCTCGACAATCACCTTGCCCCGCAGCAGGGTCATGACCGGCCAGCCCTGACTGGCATAGCCCTCCCAGATGCTGTAGTCGGAGTTGGCGTGCAGGTCGTCGAGGCTGATGGTCTTGTGTAGCCCGGGATCGAATATGACCAGATCGGCGTCGCTGCCGGGCTGAATCGCCCCCTTCTGCGGGTAGAGCCCGAGCAGCCTGGCCGCGTTGGCCGAGGTAATGTCCACAAAGCGTTGCAGCGTCATGTTGCGCTCGGCCACAAACTTGGTGTAGGCGACCGGGATGCGGGTTTCGATCCCGTTGTGGCCGCCGCACACCGTTTCGATGGTGTCGCCCCACAGCTTGGGGCCCTTGTGGGTGGTGTATTCGTCGGTGGCGGTGGTGGCCAGCCGGCCGTCCATCAGACCGGCGATCAGCGCGTCACGGTCGTCGGCGAACTTGATCGCCGGGTAGGTATGAATGGCGGTGCCGCCGGGCTTCTTGTAGTCTTCGCAGGTGAACTCCAGATAGTTGTGCAGGGCCTCGCCGTACACCGGCTGGCCAGCGGCGCGCGCCTCGGCAATCGCCGCCACGCCCTCCTTGGCCGTGGTATGCACAAAGTAAATCCCGGCGCCGCTGTGCTGGGCCAGCCGGATCACATGCCGGAAGGCCAGATCCTCGGACAGGTTATTATGCACCAGGTGCAGGTTGTAGCCCTGGTCGCGGTTCTCGCGCTTGAGCTTCTCGGTCATGTAGCGCACGATCTCATCCTCTTCGGCGTGCACGGCCATGATGCCGCCGTGCTTGGCGACCTCGGCGAAGATGGCCGACAGCTGGCCGTAGGGCACCCGGATGGGATGAAAGGTGGTGAAGATCTTGAAGCTGGCCACGCCCTCCTGCACGGCCTCACCGATTTCGCCGATGGTCTCCGGCGCCACCTCGCCGGCCAGAATATAGTGGAAGGTATAGTCGGTGTAGGCGTGGGTCCGAAACACGTCACGGCGTTCTTCCAGCACGCTCATGATCGACTTGGCCGGCGCGTCGCCCCTGTCCTCCAGACTCAGGTCGCCGGCAAAATCGACAATCGTCGTCACCCCGCCAAAGGCGGCCGCCCGACTGGCGTCCTGGGGCGGCTGGGTCATGATGTCGGGCTGACCGGACCACTCGCTGGGCACCGGAATGCCGATATGGGCGTGGGGTTCGATGCCGCCCGGAATGACGATCTTGCCCGTCGCGTCAATCTCCCGCCCGGCGTCCGCAGCCAGGCTGCCCGCCCAGCCGACGGCAGCAATTTTCTCGCCCTGAATGCCGATATCCATCTCCCCAACGGCCTGGGGAGTGACCACCTGTCCGCCTTTGATCACAAGATCGAGCATGACTCCCTCCTGGTCTGCTTCACGCGTTGTCCGTTGTCCCAATTGGCGCTTTTGAAAAATCCCAGGCCTGAATTTTCTTGGGTACGATCTTGGTCACTACCCGTCCGACGTTGTCCTTGAACAGCTGGCTGTGTTCGATGCCGGGTTGGGAGAACAGCTCGCGGTAGGACTCCAGGGTAAAGCCGAGCGCCCCGTCGCGGCTGGACAGCGGATAGCGGCTGCCGATCATCGCTACTACCTGCTCGGGCCGGTACTTGCCCTGCCACGGACCGGCCTCGATCGTGACCGTCTTGTCCGAGCCGACTGGGGTCAGCTCGGCCTCACCGGTGATGATCACCGCCTTGGCCAGATTGCTGCGCATGCCCATCAGCGGTCGGTCGTCCATGTCGATGGCCAGCGAACAGCGCGGGTTGTGGCGCAGATGCTTGCAGGGTTTGCGGGTATGGGTCAGCGCCATGTACACACAGCGCCCGTCCCAGTAGTACCACAGCGGGCTGACGTGCGGGTAACCGTCGGGGCCGATGGTGGCCAGCCGAGCGACCCAGCGACCCGACAGGAAATCGTCGATCTCTTCCTGGCTCATGGCCACCTCGGGGTGCCAGGCCAGGGCGCCGCTCACTTTCATGGCTGTGTCCCTCCTGCCCTCTCTTATTGTCGAGAATGGGGCGGAATACAAGGGAAAGCCGAGGCTTCCGACGGAGAAAAAAGCGCGGGCTGGACGGGCTTGGGGGGCTCAGGAAACGAGATCCTGAGCCGAAACGATGATGCCGTTGTTGTCGGCGTACACAAACTCGCCGGGCCTGAAGGTCACCCCGCCGAACGTGACCGCAATATCGCGCTGGCCAACCCCGCGCTTGTCCGTCCTGAGCGGAATCCGGCCCAGCGCCTGAACGCCGATGTCCAGCTCCCGGATTGCGTCCACGTCCCGAATGCAGCCGTAGATGATAAATCCCTGCCAGCCGTTTTTGACCGCGTTTTCCGCGATCATGTCACCCAGCAGGGAGCGTCGCATGGACGCTCCGCCATCGACGACCATGACCCTGCCGTGGCCGGGGGTGGCCGCAGTGTCGCGCACTAGCGAGTTGTCCTCGTGGCACTTGACGGTGACAATCGGTCCGCCAAAACAGACCTTGCCGCCGTAGTTGGTGAACAGCGGTTCGACAACCCGAACCAGGTCGGGATGGGCGTCGCACAGATCGGTGGTGAGAAATTGCATGCGTGTCCTCTGTGTCTCTCTCGGGTCGGAGAACCTGCGGGTATGGCCGACCTATACTGTACATTTGACTTTCTTGTCCAGCTGCGGCACGTATCGGAAGCCCACCAAGGAGAGAACCGATGGGGGACAGCAGCGCACAAACGGGAGCTGGAGCCGCCTCACCCAGGCTTGAAACGCGAGTTCTGCATCTGCCTGGAGAATCCGATATCCGGCTGAGCTATCGACGCGCCGGTCAGGGCCAAACCCTGATCTGGCTGCACTGGTTGTGGGGCGAGCCCGGCTGGATGCCCCACCACGCCCGGCTGGCCGAGCTGTTTCAGCTGTACGTCCCGGACCTGCCCGGCTACGGTCGGTCAACCGCACCGGACTGGGTGCGGACGCCGCACGACCTGGCGCTCCTGTTGCTGCGGTTTCTGGATAGCCTGGGACTCCAGCGACCCGTGCTGGTCGGCTCCTGCCTGGGGGGCTGGGTCGCGGCCGAGCTGGCCCTGCTCAGACCCGAGCGTGTGTCCCGGCTGGTGTTGATCGCGCCCCTGGGTCTTGCCCGAGACTGGACCGCGGTGCCGAATATCTTTTACACCGACCCGGCCCGGCTGCCCGGCTATTTCTTCACCGAGCCGGAGGGCGAACAGAGTCGGACCTACGTTCCGCGCCTGGCCGACTGGCACGACGCCTTTATCCAGAGCCGCAGCGCCAGCATCCGGCTGGTGTTCGATCCCTACCTTCACGACCGCAGCCTGGCTCACCGACTGTTTTTGCTGACCACGCCGACGCTGGTGGTGTGGGGGGCGAACGATCCGCTGCTCGATCCGTCCCACGCCGGGCTGTGGACCTCCGGCCTGCCCCGCGCCCACAGCGCGACGATTCCCGATGCCGGCCATCTGCCGTACGTCGAGAACCCTGAGGCTGTCGTCGAGGCTATCCGAACCTTTGTCCCAGCGCGGAAGGGAACAGGGCGATGAAGATCTTCAATATGGTGTTGTTTGGCTGGCCTTATCTGCCGGAGGATGCCCCGGTCGGCCTGCCCGGCTCGTATCCGCTGTCGAATACGTATTTCGATCCACAGCGGGGCAACGCCCTGCTCCAGCAAGAACTCGACCGCATCGCGCTCAGCGACGAACTCGGTCTTGACGGCTTCGCCTGTCAGGAGCACCACGGCGGGGGTGGGTTCTGCGCGCTCGTTCCCTCGACCCATGTCATGGCCGGCGCGGTCTCGCAGCGCACCAAGCGCCTGAAGGTGGCGGTGACCGGCTCGTGCATTCCTCTCCACCACCCGCTCATGGTCGCCGAGGAGGTGGCGATGCTCGACCATCTCAGCGGCGGGCGGTTCATCTGGGGCGCCTTGCGGGGCTTTCCGACCGAGTATCTGTCCTATGGGGTCAACCCGGCCGAGTCTCAGGACCGCTTTCGGGAGGGGTTTGCCCTGGTGATAAAAGCGCTGTCGACCGAGGGGCCGTTTGATTTCGACGGTGAGTATTACCGGGTGCGGAACTATAATATCTGGCCCCGGCCGCTCCAGAAGCCGTATCCAAAAATATGGATGGCGGCCAACAGTCTGGACAGCCTGGACTTCGCCGTCCAGAACCGGACGTATATCGCCACCCCCTGGGTCAGCCTGGACCGGACCCGTTACATCTCCGAGACCTACCGTCGGCTGGCCGGGGAACAGGACATTCCCGTGGCCGAGGACTTCGACGAGATGTTCGCCGCCATCTGCGCGATCTATGTGGGGGAGAACGATACAAAGGCGCGGCTGGAGGCGGAAGCGCACCTGGAGTACCATTTTTTTCGGGCTCTGGCCTCCTTTGATATCGGGACCGTCTCCCTGGTCCCGGGGCATATGAGCGTCGCCGGCATGCGCGACTGGCTGAAGAATGTGACCAGCCAGGAGACGGGCAAGGCCATGGGCTATAGCGTGGACGAGGGGATAGAGAACGGGACGGTGATTCTGGGTGGGCCGGAGAGTGTCATCGCCCAGATCGAGCGCCAGCGTGAGGTCGGCAAACGGGGCACCCTGCTGGCCATGTTCCAGTTCGGCTCCCTGCCGGACACGCTGGCAACCCAGAGTCTGCGCCTGTTTGCCAGCGAGGTCTTACCCAAGATTCGGGAGGTGTGAGGCCGCGCCGCTGGCCGCGTCATCGGCTGTCTGGCACTGCACGTTCTTTGGTCGGAAGAAGAGGGGAAATATGTCACACGCAAGCCTCATCATTGACAGGGATGTTCCCGTACCCATGCGCGACGGCACGGTCTTACGGGCCGATGTCTACCGCCCGGCCACGGCCGGCAGATATCCGGTCATCCTCCAGCGGACACCGTATAATAAGGCTCTACTGGCCGGCGTGATCCTGATGCTGGACGTTGTCCGCACGGCGAGTGAAGGCTATGCGGTGGTGATTCAGGACACCCGTGGCCGGTATGCGTCCGAGGGCGCATTTTATGCCTTCCGGGACGATATCACAGACGGTTATGACAGCGTTGAGTGGTGCGCGGCCCAGGCCTGGTCGGACGGTCAGGTCGGCATGTACGGCGCGTCGTATGTCGGGGCGACCCAGTGGTTGGCGGCGCTGAGCGCGCCGCCGCATCTCAAGGCCATCTTTCCGCTGATTACGGCCTCGGACTACCATGAAGGCTGGACGTATCAGGGCGGGGCGTTCGCCCTGGGCTTTAACGCCAGCTGGACCCTGGCCCGTCTGGCGCCCGATACGGCCCTGCGTCTGAGCCGGACCCAGCCCGATGGCAGCGAAAAACTGGGTGCTCTCATCGGGGCCATCGACCGGCTGCCGCAGCTGTTTCACCACCTGCCGCTCACAGACTTCCCGCTCCTGGCCGAAGCCGCCCCGTATTTTTACGACTGGCTGGCCCATCCCGACGATGATGACTACTGGGCGCGCTGGAACATTGAAGCCCAGCACGGGGTCGTCAGGGTGCCGGCCTGTAACGTCGGCGGCTGGCACGACATTTTCCTGGGCGGAACGCTCCGCAACTATATGGGCATGCGCGAGCGCGGCGGCACGCCCCAGGCGCGGCAGGGGCAAAAGCTGGTCATCGGCCCCTGGTACCACACCCTGCCGCTCGGCAACGTCGTGGGCGATGTTGACTTCGGCTTTGCCAGCCACAGCCTTGTCGCGGATTTGGACGGCCTGCATATCAAATGGTTTGACTACTGGCTGAAGGGCAAACCCAACGGCCTGCTCGACGAGCCGCCGGTCCGTCTCTTCACCATGGGAGCGAACACCTGGCGGACCGAGAACGAATGGCCGCTGGCCCGCACCCGGTACACCACGCACTACCTGCACAGCGGGGGACAGGCGAACAGTCTGGGCGGAGACGGGCTGCTCAGCCCCGACGCGCCCGGCAGCGAGCCGGCCGACGTGTATGTCTCAGACCCGCGCGACCCGGTTCCGACCAGGGGCGGAGCCGTGACCGGCTGGCCGGCCGCGATGCCGGGCGGAGCCTTCGATCAGCGACCGATTGAAGAACGGGCGGACGTGCTGGTCTACACCAGTCCTGTTCTGGAGCGCGACCTTGAGGTGACTGGGCCGCTCAGCGTGACGCTGTATGCGGCGACCAGCGCGGTCGATACCGACTTTACGGCCAAGCTGGTAGACGTGGCGCCGGACGGTTACGCGCGCAACCTCAGCGACGGCATCATCCGTGGCCGCTACCGGGAGTCGAAAACCCGGGCGAAACTGCTCACCCCGGGCGAGGTGTACGAATACACCCTCGACCTGTGGGCGACGAGCAATGTGTTCAAAGCCGGCCACCGTATCCGGCTTGAGATTGCCAGCTCAAATTTTCCTCGTTTTGATCGGAATCCCCAGACGGGGCAGGGGGCTGCGGAAGCTGGCCGGTTGGAGCCGGCCCTGCAACGGGTGTTTCACGATGAGCTGCGACCCTCACACATCGTGCTGCCGATCATTCCCCGCTAACCCTCGGACATTCCGTGGTTGAGAGATTGACGCGGCTGGAGTCCTGAAGGCCGAGCGCCGCGCCGCCGCTCGGCGGCTGTCTTCTCAGTCCCGATGATTCATTCGGACATACTGCGAACGGAGAGGTTGAGCTATGAGCGTCAGGACTGTTCGGCTCGATGATGATGCCGAATTAACGCTGGCCGCCCTGCGGCGACAGACCGGCCTACCGATCTCGGAGGTTCTGAAACGCGGCCTACATGCTTATGCGGCGGCCGTCTGCGAAACCGCGCTGGTGCCTCCCTACGAGGTCTACCGCCGCCTGGATTTGGCGTGTGACGGTGACGCCATCGCACCAGCATCACAGGCCAAGGCTGCGGTCGTCGAAGCGATCAGAAAGAAACACCGGCGGTAATCCTGTGATCCTGGTTGATACCGGTCCACTCGTTTCAAGCCCAACCTCGACTGCTAATTCCAGCGACTGATCCTATTCCCTCAGGCGCACACCGGGGGCCGTTTTGCGGCTCCGCAGCTGCGAAAGAACTTGCGAGCCGGCGGGCTCCTCGGCTATGCAGAGGAGGAGGTGAGTCTATGACCGACTGGGAAACGTGCCCGGCCGTCGAACGCGACCCGGGCAAGTGTGGCGGGGTCTGGGTCTTTCGCGGCACCCGGGTACCGGTTAGCGCGTTGTTCGAGAATCTCAAAGATGGGGCGACACTGGACCAGTTCCTGGCGTGGTTCCCCGGCGTGGCGAGCTGGCAAGCCGCCGCCGTCCTGGAGCATGCGGCCCGGTCACTGACGGCGTCCAGCCCGGCATGAAAGTCCTGTTCGACCAGGGCACACCGGTTCCCCTGCGGCGGAGTCTACCTGGGCACACCGTCGATACGGCCTTCGAGTTGGGGTGGGCCACGCTCCGCAATGGAGAACTGCTGAATCGTGCCGAAGCCGAGGGCTACGACCTGCTCATCACCACGGACCAACAGCTGCGTCATCAACAGAATCTGTCCGGGCGGCGCTTGGCCATCCTGGTGCTGCGCTCGACGTCCTGGCCGCGCATCCAGGCCCGTGTTGGCGCGATTCGCGAGACGATCAGCCGGACGCAGCCAGGGGAGTATCAGGAGCTGGCGATCTGACCAAGCTCCTGTTCGTGCGGTCCGCCAGGGTGGTGTGAAGTGGGAGTTGACACCTCGGTCCTTATCGGACGCTGTGGTGGCCCGATTCTTTCATCCAAGTCTCAAGATATCGTTTGACTGTATCATGATGACGGTTGTGGCCCACTACTTGGGTCGTAAATTCGAGTATGTCCAGTGCCCGTTGCGAGTATGAGGCCCACTCCCGCTCCCCCTTGGCTCTTTGACAAGAGGCCAAAGCATAGTACGAAAAGGGAAACATTGGATGTTCTTCGATTATTCGTTTGGCTTGTTCCATCCCTTCCTCGTCGCATTTGGGGTGGCGTGTTTCGTTGTTCTCCCCTGAGTATATCCAAATCTTTTCTGCTTTTGGCGTAATGGCTGTTTCTCCTCCTCTCAGCCCTCCCCCTTTCTTAACCAGTCCGGTGCTTCCATCAGCATTCAGTTTTGCCATGTCGCCATACTCAAGCACCTTTTTTCGCACCACGTCGTTCTCAGCAATTTTTTGTTCTGCGGCACCCAACTGTGCGCGTAACTTCTCTATCGTCCCCTCGTTTTGCGTTGTTTCTGCACGCAACCTCTTTATCGTCTCCTCATTTTTTGTTGCTTCAAAGTGTGAATGAATGCTCAAAACAATGATGCCTATCAGCAGACATCCCAGTACGAGGAGTCTTCTTTTTTCCTGAAATTGATTCCAGAGCGTTGTCGCGGTGACGAGTCCAATAAATGCTAAAACTATTTCGAGTATTGTCCACAACATATCGGTCCTCCCGAGTTTGCGTATTCAGTTGGCAGTAGCTCTCTCCCCCGCCCTCCCAAGCTTGACACTTTGCGCGTTATCGGGCGTAGCCGTCGGCACGGCCGATGTACGGTGTCGGAAAATCAGGGACTTACGGGCCGAGGCCAGCCAGATGCGGCTGAAGAATTTTAGGCAAAACAGGCGCCCGGGCCGAAGAATCTTCAGCCCGGAACTTGGCAGCCTCGGTTTCCGGCCGATAGGCTGTGTCCCTCAGGCGCACACCAGGGGACGCTTGGTCGCCCACGGCTGGGCCGCTTCGAGCTGGGCCGCAAGCCGCAGCAGCAGGTCTTCCTGTCCGTAGGCCGGCACGAAATGCACACCGACCGGCAGCCCGTCGGCAGTCCAGGCCAGGGGCAGTGACAGGGCCGGCTGTCCGGTGGCATTACACGCCGGGGTGAACGGAATCACCTCGATATTGCGCTGCCACTTGGCCATAACGTCCTCGCTCGGGCCGCCCATATCGCCCAGCACCGGCGGCGGCTCACCGAGCGTCGAGGTGACCAGCAGGTCGAACCCCTCAGTCCACCAGCCCGCCATCCGGCGTGTCCAGATCTGGAGCCAGTTGGCCGAGGCCAGGTAGTGCTCGGCCGAAATCTTGCGGCCCTCCTCAATCAGTCCCCAGGTATACGGCTCCACATCGTCCGGCTCCAAGGCCCGCCCGAGGGCCGTGCCGAGGTCATGGGCGGTGAAGCTGCTGTGAGCCTGGACCACCCGCCCGAAGTGGGCCAGCCATTCGGGCTCGTCATAGGCGGCCGGGTGGGCGACCTCAACGCTGTGGCCGAGCGATTCGAGCAGCCGGCCGGTCTGCTCGACCGCCGTCTTGCACTCGTCGTGCAGGGGCGTTCTGTTGGCCGGCGTTTGCAGCATCAGGCCGACCCGCAGGCGGCCGGGCTGGCGGGTGACTTCCTCCTGGTAGGGCCGCGCTGGAGACGGCGCAGCATACGGATCGCCCGGCATGGTGCCGGCCACGGCGTCGAGCACGCCGGCCATATCGCGGACAGAGCGGGTCATCACCCCTTCCGTTGCCAGGCCGTGCCAGCACTCGCCCATGGCCGGCCCCAGAGACAGGCGGCCACGGCTCGGCTTGAGGCCGACAATGCCGCACATGCTGGCCGGGATACGCAGCGAGCCCCCGCCGTCTCCGCCGTGGCCGACGGCCACCAGCCGGGCGGCGACCGCAGCCGCGCTGCCCCCGCTTGAGCCGCCGGGCGAGTGGGCCAGATTCCAGGGGTTGTGGGTCGGACCGTAGGCGGCCGGTTCCGTCGTGCCCATCAGGCCCCACTCGGGGGTGTTGGTACGCCCCACGCTGATGAATCCGGCCTGCCGAAATTTTTCCGACAGATAGGTGTCCTGGGGCGAGGTATAGCCGAGCGTTTTGAGCAGCTGCATGCCGTTGTGCAGGGGCTCACCGGCCGGACCGCCGAGCAGGTCTTTCATGACAAACGGGACGCCGCGAAATGGGCCGTCGGGCAGTTCGGCAGACCTCGCCTGGGCGCAGGCCTTTTCGAACAGGGGATGGATGACCGCGTTGAGCTGGGGGTTGAGTGTTTCAATCCGGGTAATGGCCGCCTCGACGAGTTCGAGGGCCTGCACCTCGCCGTTGCGGATCAGTTCAGCCTGGGCGGTTGCGTCGAGATCGACAAATTGGTCTGTCATCGCTGCTCTCCTTTAGGTCGAGAGTGGGGTGTCGCTGTCGCTGCGCCATCGAATCGCGGTGTAGTGGCCGTTGGCCCGTCCGCTCGTGTCCTGCCAGTCGATGCCAAAGGCATTGACCAGCATCCGCACGACTCTGGCCAGACCGATGCGGGTGTTGGCAAAGTGCAAGGTATTATCCATCATCAGCGGCTGGTTGGGAACGACTGGACTCATCACCCCTTCAACCCGGTGCTCCACGGCGCCGGGGATCGTCAGGGTTCGGGTGTGGTCGCTGTTCTTGACAAACTGGATGGGCCTGGCTTCGACGCCTCGGAAATCGCCGACCAGATGGGCCAGCGGGGCGAACGGGCCGCCGTGCTGGCCGCTGGCAATCGCGGTCAGGGCCTGCCGCTGGTCCGGGCTGGCCCGCTCGTCCACAATCAGACCGACCGTCCAGTTACCCTCAATCATCGCTCCGGGAGAGCGCACGACCGTGGCAAAGTTCAGATCGTCCAGAACCGTCTCGCCAAACCGTCCGGTCTCAATGTGGTAGCCGCCCAGCGCCGTACACGAGGTGCGGCTGGGCAGCGCCTCCAGGTTGGTATACAGGCAGGGGCAGACGTAATCGCAGCTGCACGCCTCGCAGTATTCGCCGTTCAGATACCACTCGACATCGGCATGGGCCATGCGCGTTTCCTCCTTCAGCCCGCCGGCGCGACCTCTTGCACCACGGCGCGATGGGTGATGCGGGGCTTCTTTTCGAGGTCGGCCAGATAGGTGTCGATATTGTGTTCCTTGCCCAGCCGGGCCGCAACCATGTCCAGCGGGTCGACCAGTGGCTCGAAGGCGCCGCCAATCTCAAGCCGCCCTCCGTCCAGGCAGCAGCGGATGCCGGTGTGCTTATACCTGCCCGGCAGGCCGGAGAAGGGCAGGGACAGGGGCAGCAGCAGGGGATGCCAGGCTCCCCACAGAAATCCTGCGGTGTAGAGCGGAAAGGCGTAGGGGACGAGGTCTTTGCGACGCTCAAGCCGGTAATGGATCGGGGCGTAGCCCTGGCCAAAGGCACGGTTGCCGACCCGTGGCGCGCCATAGGTATACACGCACGGCAGCGGACCGGGCCGGCCCGCAACGCACTGGGCGGCCAGGATGGCCAGGGCTCCGCCCAGGCTGTGACCGGTCAGCCACACGTGCGGCCTACGGCGGGTGTCCGACACGCTGCGCAGAAGTTCGGGCATGAGCGTGGTGAGGGTGCCGAGCGCGCGGGCAAAGCCGCGGTGGATCGCCCCCGGCACGCCCTTGTGATACGTCAGCCCGGTATCCAGTCCGGTTGCCAGGGCCTCGGCCAGCTGCCGCGGCTGACCACCCTTATTCGGTGTTGGCGTGCCCTGAAAGGCGACCACGATACTCTCGCCCCAGCGTCCGGCAAAACCGGCCACCACGCCCCGCTCAAACACCTGCACCCGCTCCACGCCGAGCCGGCTGGGGCCGGTGTGCAGCCGGTCCGGATAGGCGGCCCGGGCTGCCCGGGCCAGCCAGTAGGCGGTGTCGAGATCGAAGCGGTCCATGCGGCGTCTAGTAAATCACACAAAAACTGCTATGAAAAATCCATGCGTGGAGTGGAAAAAATCCTGCCGATTGAGACCCCTCTGTTTCGCCGGGCGGCCCAGTTCTGGTACGAGCTGGAAAACGAAAAGAACCAGCTGTCGGAGCTGATTGCGACGGCCGACCCGCGCGCCCAGGCCGAGGCCCTGATTCAGGAGGCGTGTAAACTGGCCGAGCGCTACGCCTGTTCGCCGGTGGCCCTGACCCGTCCGACAAAAAGCGCCCTGGCGCTGGGCGATCCCCGCGACCCGCTGATTATTCTGCACGAAAAAGCCGAGGACATTTTCGCTGAAAGGTAGGCGGCATGAGTACGTATGACTATGACCTGTTTGTGATCGGCGCCGGCTCGGGCGGAGTGCGCGCCAGCCGCATGTCCGCAGCCTATGGCGCGCGGGTGGCCGTTGTTGAGGAACGCTACCTGGGCGGGACGTGCGTGAATGTCGGCTGTATTCCAAAAAAGCTGTTTGTGTATGCGGCCGAGTTTCGGGATCATTTTGAAGACGCGGCCGGCTTTGGCTGGAGCGTGGGTCAGCCGAGCGTCGATTGGCCGATCCTGGTCGCCAATAAAAACGTGGAGATCGAGCGCCTCAACGGCATCTATCGCAACCTGCTGAGCAACGCCGGGGCGGAGATTATCGAGGGCCGGGCGCGGCTCGTCGATCCGCACACGGTTGCCGTCGACGGCCGCTCGTATACGGCCGAGTACATCCTGGTGGCGACCGGCAGCTGGCCGTATCTGCCCCAGATCCCCGGCATCGAACACGCCATCTCGTCCAACGAGGCGTTTTATCTGGACCGCCTGCCGCAACGGGTCATCATCGTTGGCGGGGGCTATATTGCGGTCGAGTTTGCCACGATTTTCCACGGCCTCGGCGTTGAGGTGACCGAGCTGTACCGGGGCGAGTTGTTTTTGCGCGGTTTTGATGCCGATGTCCGCAGCGTGCTGGCCGAGGAGATGCGCAAGCGCGAGGTCGATCTGCGTTTCAAGGCCGATATCGCCCGGATCGACAAACACGACGGTGGGCTCACGGCCACCCTCGGAGACGGCACGCGTCTGGAAACCGACCTGATCATGTACGCCACCGGGCGTCTGCCGAACACCTACAATATCGGGCTCGAAGCCGCTGGGGTGGAGATGAACGACATTGGCGCGGTCACGGTTGACGCCTACTCGCGCTCCACAGTGCCGCACATCTTTGCCATTGGCGATTGCACCGACCGGCTGAACCTGACGCCCATGGCCATTGCCGAGGGCCAGGCTGTGGCCGAGACCCTGTTTCACGACCGGCCGACCCAGCCCGATCACACCAATGTGGCCACCGCAGTCTTCAGCCACCCGCCGATTGGCACAGTCGGTCTGACCGAGGACGAGGCGCGCCAGCGCTACCCGGCCATCGACGTCTACACCTCGAGCTTCCGACCCCTCAAGCATACGCTGAGCGGCCGGGCCGAACGGACGTTCATGAAACTCGTGGTTGACCCGGCGTCCGACCGGGTGCTGGGCTGCCACATGGTCGGTCCCGAGGCCGGCGAGATCATCCAGGGCTTTTCGGTTGCCGTCAAGTGCGGGGCGACCAAGGCCCAGTTTGACGCGACCATCGGGATTCATCCCACCGCAGCCGAAGAGTTTGTGACCATGCGGACGAAACGGGAATAATGCCTGCCGAATGATAAACGCGGAACGGCGGAAGACAAGAAGGAGACACGACAATGCGCGCGGCGGTGATGCGAGACCAAAAACTGGTGGTTGATGATGTCCCGACTCCACAGCCCGGACCCGGCGAAGTCCTGGTCAAAACCCTGGCCTGCGGCATCTGCGGCTCAGACCTGCACACCCTCAAGCACGCCCAGAAGCTGGTCGAGATTTCCGAGCAGTCGGGCGGCGCGTTCAACATGGACCTCAAACGTGACATTGTCATGGGCCACGAGTTCTGCGTCGAGGTGCTTGACCACGGGCCCGAGACGAGCAAGACGCTCAAAGCCGGCACCCGGGCCTGCTCAATGCCGGTCCTGATCCGTCCTGCGGGCGTGGAAACGGTCGGCTACTCAAACGACAACCCGGGCGGCTACGGCGAGCTGATGCGGCTGACCGAGGGACTGCTGCTGGAGGTGCCGAACGGCCTCGACACCGAATACGCGGCCCTGACCGAGCCGCTGGCGGTTGGCTACCACGCGGTCCAGATGGCGCGGCTGGACAAGGACGATGTGCCGCTGGTGATTGGTTGCGGGCCGGTCGGCCTGGCCGTGATTGCGGCCCTGCGCCTCAAGGATGTCCGGCCCGTCGTGGCTGCGGACTTCTCCCCCCGTCGGCGTCAGCTGGCCGAGGCCATGGGCGCGGATGTGGTCATTGACCCCCACCAGCACTCGCCCTACGCCAGCTGGAAAGAGGCTGCGGTGGCCGACCCCGACACGGCGCCCCAACAGGCGCCGTGGGCGACCGGTCCGCCGCTGCGACCAGCGGTCCTGTTCGAGTGTGTCGGCGTGCCCGGGGTGATTGACCAGATGATGAGTTCAGCCCCCCACGGCGCCCGGATTGTGGTCGTTGGGGTGTGCATGGAAAACGACACCATCCAGCCCATGTTCGGCATCAACAAGGAGCTGAACCTCCAGTTTGTCCTCGGCTATACGCGCGAGGAGTTCAGCCAGACGCTGTACAATATTGCCGATGGCAAGCTGCCGCTCGAGCCGCTGATTACCGGCAAGGTCGGGATCGAGGGCGTGGCCGGAGCCTTTGAGGAGCTGGCCTCGCCCGAGCGGCACGCCAAGATTCTGGTCGAGCCGTGGCGCTGATACGGGGCGGGCAGGCCCCTACTCGGCCTCGCCCGTCTGCTGGGCCCACAGCGCCTGGGCCTGTTCCCAGCCGACCACGGCCAGGGTGTTGCCGTCCTCGTCAATAAACTGCAAGGGGCCCAGGAAGGTCATATAGAACTCGCTGTCTTCGACAAAATTCGTCTGGTCGTGACGCGCGTTGCAGGCCTCATAGCCATAGCCGACTGCGCTCGCGGTGGCGCCGCCGTCCCCGCTGCCGCCCCGGACTTCCATTTTCCCCTTGGTCAGAAAGTATTCGCCCGGTCCGACATGGATGTGTCTGGCAAAAGACGAGCCCTGCGGGCAGTCAAAGATGGCCGTCCACGCGCCGGCTTCGGGCGAGACGTGGAGAAGCTTCCACTGGATGCCGCCGGCTGAAAATTCGCCCGGAAAGGGTTGCCAGGCGACTGAGCTGACGTGGACGTATTCTCCGTCAAGTTTTGCTTTGGATGCCATGCCGTTCCTCCTTGAGCGTGCCGTCATCTTCCCGTTGCACGGGTGTTCCCGACATAAAATGATCCGGGCCGGGATGCAAGAGGCGCCTTTCCCCTCTCCGCCCTCTTCTCCTGGCCTGCGGAATGCGCTACTTGTGTTGGCAGCGACACACGTGGAGGTCTTGTATGCCAGCCCCATTTTCGGGCGGATGTCTGTGCGGCGCGATTCGCTACGAGAGCCGCGCCGCGCCGCTGTTTTCGATCAACTGTCACTGCCGCGATTGTCAGCGGACCACCGGTACGGCCTATGCCCCGGTGCTGGCCGTGTCCACAGACGCCCTCACCATCACCCAGGGCGAGCCCACCTACTACACCAGCCAGTCGGACAGCGGTGAGACGGTCAGCCGCGGGTTCTGCCCCGAGTGCGGATCGGGCATCTTCTCGAAGCTGTCCGCCAACCCCGATATCGTCGGTCTCAAGGCGGCCAGCCTGGATGACCCGAGCTGGTTTCGTCCGGCCGCAGACATTTATACCGACAGTGCCCAGCCGTGGGATGTGATGAACCCGGATCTGCCCAAGGTACCCAAAATGCCCCAAATGTAGACTCGATGTAGACGCGGACAGGGCGCGCGCGGGCGAGCCCAAGGAGGAGTGGGATGCGAGAGGTGGTTGTGCTTGGAAGCGTGATGCTCGGGGTCTCCCTGAGCCTGATGGTGTTGGCCGTGTCGTCCGCCCTGGGCGTGTTCGATCCGCTCGTCCCCCACTTTGCCGGTAGCTGTACGGTCGTCCCCGGACCGCCCGGACCCGAAGATATCGCCATCGACCGCCAGGCCGGAGTGGCCTATCTCTCGTCTGACGACAGATGGGCGCACCGGCACGGGGCCGACCTGCCCGGCCGGATATACCGGCTCGACCTGTCAAAGCCCGACAGCGTCCCCCAGGCGCTGGCCGGAACCGAGCAGATCAGCCCGTTTCACCCCCACGGCATCAGCCTGTTTCGCACCGACCGCGATCAGGTCCTGCTGTTTGTGGTCAACCATACCGTGCCGGGCCGGCCCCGAGCCGGTCACAGCGTTGAAATCTTTGCCGTGTCCGAGGACGGCCTGCGCCACCTGGATACGATTGCCAACCTGCTCTTTCGGTCGCCGAACGATATTGCGGCGGTTGGCCCGCGCCAGTTCTATCTGACCAATGAGCAGGGCTATCTGGACGGGATGGGCATGCGCCTGGAGCGGTTTTTCGGTCTGGCCAACTCGGATGTGGTGTATTTTGACGGCCAGGTGGCCAGTGTCGTGCTGAACGAGCTGGCCTTTGCCAACGGCATTCAGTTTGACGCCCGGACCAACCGTGTCCTGATTACCGAGACGCGCGCCGACAGCCTGCGTATCTACCGCCGCACGTCCGCTGACGGCAGCCTGAGCTTCGACCAAGCCGTGGAGGTCGGGCGCGGTCCCGACAATATTGATATCGACGAGCAGGGCCATATCTGGATTGCCACCCACCCCAATATGGTCAAGCTGCTCGCCCACGCCAGCAGTCCCCAGGCGCTCTCGCCAAGCCGGGTGGTGCGGCTGGAGTCCGACGGAACGGGCCTCGAAGACGTGTATGTCGGCAGCGGGGAGGAACTCTCGGCGGCCAGCATTGCTGCGGTCCATAACGGAGAGATGCTGCTGGGCGCGGTTTTTGAGTCCAAGCTGCTGCGCTGTCGTTTGCCCGAGGCGCACGAGCGCGCCTGAGCCCTGGGGCCGCTTTACTCGTCGTCGTCTTCCATCAGCATGACCGGGGTCAGAATACGCCGGGGAATGCCGTCCAAAAAGCGCGACGGGCGGTTGAGCAGCATGCCGGTGGCCCGATCAAAGACGTTGATCGGGTAGGTGATAAACAGGTTCTCTTTGGCCCGGGTGGCCGCCACATACATCAGCCGCCGCTCTTCTTCGAGTTCGTCGTCGTCCTTGTTGTACAGGCTCGGAAAGCGGCCCTCGACCGCCCAGATGATGAACACCGAGTTCCACTCCAGGCCCTTGGCCGAGTGAATGGTTGACAGGGTCAGCAGCCCCTCGTCCTCGCCGTCGGTGGCCAGGACATTGTCCACGCTGCTGGTTGGCGGCTCAAGCGCCATGTCGGACAGCATCCGGTCCAGGCTGCGGTAGCGCTCGGTGATGATGGTGAAGTGCTCCAGGTCCTTCTGGCGCTTGGGGTAGTCGTCACGGTGGCGGTGTTTCAGGATCGGCCCATAGTAGCGCACGATGACTTCGAGCTGTTCGGCCGGTTTCAGCCCCTCGTCCCTGGCCTGTTGCAGGGCTTCGGCCAGGCTCTTCAGGGCCGTGTTGACCGCACCGCGGCCCCGGTAGCCGGCCAAGCCCTGGAACGGGTCGGGCGCGTCGAGCACGTGGGCCAGAATTTTCTCGCTGCTCTTGGCTCCGACGCCGTCGAGCAGCAGCAGGACGCGGTACCACGAGACCGCATCCTGGGGGTTGGCAATGATCCGCAGATGGGCCAGCACGTCCTTGATGTGGGTGGTTTCAATGAATTTGAAGCCGCCGCGTTTGACGAACTGGAGGTTGCGTCGGCCCAGCTCGATCTCCAGATCGAAGGAGTGGAAGCTGGAGCGGAACAGGACGGCGATCTCGGGCAGCGGCACCCCGGATTCGTGCAGCTCCAGGATTTTCTGGCCGACAAAGCGCGACTGGTAGCGTTCGCTGTCGGCCTCAACCAGAACCGGCCTGATGCCGGCCTCGCGGCGGGTGAACAGGTTTTTGGTATAGCTCTCCTTGGCCTGCAGGATGATTTCGTTGGACAGATCCAGGATCGGCTGGGTGCTGCGGTAATTCTCCTCCAGCTTGATGACTTTGGTGCCGGGAAAGAGGTCGGGAAACTCAAAGATATTGCGCACCGTTGCGCCCCGAAAGCTGTAGATCGACTGGGCGTCGTCGCCGACCGCCATGACGTTGTCGTGGGAGTGGGCCAGCAGCCGGACGATATCGGCCTGGAGCCGGTTGGTGTCCTGGTACTCATCGACCATGATGTAGTGGAAGGTGTGCGACAGCCGCTCGGCCAGCTCGGGATGGCCGCGCAGCAGCTCGCGCAGATAGCTGAGCAGATCGTCGTAGTCGAGCAGGCTGCGCTCGCGCTTGTAGTCCCGGTAATAGTCCGCAATCTGGCCCAGCTCGTCCAGCTCGTCGAACAGGTGCGGAAACTGTTCGTCCAGCACCGCAGCCACGCTGCAGGTCTTGTTGGCCGCCAGGCTCAGGATTTCCAGGATGGTCTGCTTGCGGGGAAAGCGGCGCTCCTTCTTGTCCAGGCCCATGCGGCTGCGGATCAGATTGATCACGTCCTCGGAATCACTGCGGTCCAGAATGGTGAAGGCGTTGGCAAAGCCCAGCAGCTGGGCGTAGCGGCGCAGTATGGTGTTGGCAAAGGAGTGAAAGGTGCCGCCGGTGACCCGGTCGCAGCGGCTGCCCAGGAGCGCCTCAACCCGTTGCAGCATCTCTTCGGCCGCCCGCCGGGTAAAGGTCAGCAGCAGGATGGACGCCGGGTCAATCCCCTCCTCAACCATGCGCGCCACCCGGAACACCAGGGTGCGGGTCTTGCCGCTGCCCGCCCCGGCCAGGACCAGCAGCGGCCCCTTATGGGTGACGGCCGCCTCGTACTGGGAGGGGTTGAGTTCCTCCTTGTAGTCGATCAGGAAGCGCCTGGTCCGGTCGTCGGGCTCCGGGCGCAGCGTGTATCTGACAGGTCGCGTCTCGTCGCTCACCGCTCCGTTCTCCATTCAGCTGTCTGCGTTTGGGGCAGGTCGGCCCAGCATAGCCGAAAAGCCGCCCGTCGTCAGCGTCGGCCGCTTTGCGCTGACAAGCCGGTTCGGGTCTGCTATGTACACTGCCGATGCCTGCCGAGACTGAACACAAGACTGAACACAAGACCGAACAGATGAATCTGCACGGCGTCAAATGTCCCTTGAACTGGGCCAAGGCCAAGGTGCGGCTCGAATACCTGGAGCGGGGCGATGTGTTGGAGCTGCTGATCGACGATCCCAAGGGACGCCGCGATATTCCCCGTGCGGCTGAGGCCGAGGGCTACGCCATCGTGGATATCGACGAATACGCCGACCCTGAACAGGGCGCCCGCTGGCGCATCGTGATTGAGAAATAGTGAAGGAGGAACACATGTACCGCACAGGGATTCTGGTTGCCGCGTGTCTGATGCTGCTGAGCGGACCGGCCTGGGCTGTCAGCGTGGCCGGGCCCGACGGCGAGGCGCTGTACAATGCGCACTGCGCCAAGTGTCATGACTCGGTGGCCCGCGTGCCCAAACTCGGGGTCATGCGCAAACTGCCGCCCGAGTTCATCATGCGTTCGCTCGAAGTCGGCCGGATGGTCTTCCAGGGGGTGATGCGGACCAAGGTCGAGCGGCTGGCCATCGCGGCCTATATCTCGGAAAAAGAGTTTGGCGCGGCGCGCGACGACCAGGCCGCAGCGTGGACCTACTGTTCGCTGTTGCCGGGCCAGCTCGACCTGTCCGAGCAGGCCGCCAACTGGAACGGCTGGGGTGGCGGTATCAGCAACGCCCGCTTTCAGCCGGCGGACAAGGCCGGCCTGTCCGCAGCCGACATTCCCAATCTCAAGCTCAAGTGGTCGTTCGGCCTGCCCGAGAACTACCAGACCTCCCAGCCGACGGTGTTTGGCGGGCGGATCTATATCGGCAGCATGCGGGGGGTGGTGTTTTCCCTGAACGCCGAGACCGGCTGTTTGTACTGGGCCCATGCGACCGGGGCCGGAGTGCGCTCAACCGTGACGGTCGGCCTCTTGGAGGGCAGCGACCCGCCGCGCTACGCGGCCTATTTCGGCGATGTGGAGCGAAACGCCTATGCGCTCGATGCCCGGACCGGCGAGCTGATCTGGAAAACCCAGATCGAGCAGCATCCGACCGGTCGGATCACCGCCAGCCCGGCCCTGCACGACAACCGCCTGTACGTGGGCATGGCCTCGTTTGAAGAGGGGGCGGGCGGCGAAGCCGACTACGAGTGTTGCACCTTCCGGGGCAGCATCAGCGCGCTCAACGCCACGACCGGCGAGCTGCTGTGGAAGTCGTACACGGTCGATGAACCGAAAAAAGTCCGCAAGAACAAGATTGGCGTCCAACTGTGGGGACCGTCCGGGGTCGGGGTATGGGCCAGCCCGACGCTCGACCCCAAGCTCAAGCGGGTGTATGTGACCACCGGCGACAACTATTCGGACCCGCCCTCGGACACCAGCGACGCGATCATGGCCTTTGACATGGAGACCGGAGAGAACATCTGGACCCAGCAGTTCACCAAGGGCGATGCGTTCAATATCGCCTGCGAGTCGGGCGATGACACCAACTGCCCGGAGGCGCGCGGACCGGACCTGGACTTCGGCTCGTCGGCCATTCTGCGCGAGCTGCCCGACGGCAAGCGCATCCTGCTGGCCGGCCAGAAGTCGGGCGTGGTGCACGCCGTCGATCCCGACCAGGACGGCAAAATCCTGTGGCAGCAGCGGGCCGGGGCGGGCCGCATTCTGGGCGGTATCCAGTGGGGGCCGGCTGCGGACGAGTCGAATATCTATGTCGCCTCGTCCGACGTCAAGGTCAATATCAATCGGACCGGCGAGGGTTCGATCACGTCCTCAATTGACAGCACACAGGGTGGCGGCATCTCGGCCTACCGCATTGAGACCGGCGAGAAACTGTGGTTCACCCCGCCGCCCGGTTGCGGCGACAAGGTCAACTGCAGCCCGGCCCAGTCGGCGGCCATCTCGGTCCTGCCCGGGGTGGTGTTCTCCGGCTCGGTGGACGGCCACCTGCGAGCCTACTCGACCCGCGACGGGTCGATTGTGTGGGACTATGATACGGCCCAGGAGTACTACTCGGTCAACGAGGTCAGCACCAAGGGCGGCTCGCTCGACGGGCCCGGTCCGACCATTGCCGGCGGCATGCTGTACGTCTTCTCCGGCTACGGCTTCTGGGGCGGCATGCCGGGCAACGCCCTGCTGGCCTTTGAGGCGGGCGACGGCGGCCAGAACGGGGCGGCCGAGCAGAACGGCAAGCAGGACTGAGCCCAAGTCAGTCCCATTCCACGGCACGGCGCGCGGGGCTGCTTTCCGCAGCCCCGGCGCGCCGTGCTTGACGAGCGAGCGGTTCAGCCCAGATAGCGATCAAGATAGCGATACACCGGCTCGGCAACACACACCGGCTTCTTGCCGCCCTCCACTTCAAACGACAGGCGCAGGGTGACTTCCTGTCCATCCGCCACGGGTGTAACACCGCAGACGCTGAGCCGCAGGCGCACCCGTTTGCCGATGCGGAGCGGGGCCGGGAAGCGCAGGCGGTTGATGCCGTAGTTCATGCCCAGCCGCGCTCCCCGAAGGTACCAGATTTCTTTGAGCAGCCCTGGGGCAAGGGCCAGGATGAAATAGCCCGGCGCCACCGTTCCGCCAAAGGGTGATTCTTTTGCGGCGCGCTCCACATCTTCGCAAAACCACTGGTGGTCGTTGGTCGCCGCAGCATAGGCATCGACGGCCTGCTGGGTGACGAGGTACCAGCCCGACACGCCGACCTCCTGGCCGACGAGACTCGGCAGGTCTTGGAAGCGAATCTGTCTTGCTGTCATGGCAGCACCCCTGTTCTCATAGTAACAATGCCTCAGGACGATGGAATGTCCTACCCCTCCACACGAGATATCGCATCGCTCCTACCGGATCTGGCTACCCCCACGCAGCGCCTGAGGTGTTGCCCGGCGGTCAATGAGAACCTATGCTGTGTTACACAGAAATTGTGAGGCTGTGCTCATGAAAAACATCACCGTATCCGTTGACGAAGAAACCCATCGGCTCGCCCGTATTCGGGCGGCGGAGTTGGACACTTCGGTGTCGGCTCTGGTGCGGAACTACCTGAAGAGCCTCGTTGCGGACCGCGCTGGCGGCACGGTATCCAACGAGCCGGACGTGGAGACGGAAGCCGAACGCCGCCGGAGGATGTTGTGCCAGGTCATTGAGAAGATCACGGCCAACGGCGGCGGGTTACGCATGGCCGACAACCTGTCCCGCGAGGAACTGTACGACCGGGCCAGAGCCAGGGCCGAGGCTCAGGCAGCGGCTGCCGCCGAAGACGAAGACCTCAAGCGCGGGTGAGCGCCGTGCGCTTTGTCGATACGAACGTGCTGCTATACGCGGTGAGCGCTCTGTCCGAGGACGCTGACAAGCGTCTTCGTGCTCTCAGCCTGCTGAACACAGGGGACTTGGCGCTGTCGGTGCAGGTGCTGCAAGAGTTCTATCACCAGGCAACGCGCTCCAACCGTCCAGGAGCGATCACCCAAGACCATGCGCTGGAATTTATCGAGAGCATCGGTCACTTTCCGGTGCAGGACGTCACCCTTGAGGTGTTTCGCGTCGGCGTTGCTATCAGCCAACGCTTCCGGCTGTCTTACTGGGACGGGGCGATTCTCGCGGCGGCGCGCGCCCTGGGCTGCGATGCCATCTACTCGGAAGATCTCAGCTCGAAGCAGGACTACGACGGCCTCCGAGTCATAAACCCGTTTCTGGAAGAATCGGAAACCCCGTGACCAGCGATGCCAGCGAACGCGGCCTCGAACGCCTGATCTGCACCGCGCTGGCCGGCCACCCGTGCGAGCCGCCTACAGCTAGAGACGTGTGATGCAAAAAGAAACCCACCCCGGCCTTCGGCCACCCCTCC
>JAAXHF010000104.1 GCA_012271025.1 Deltaproteobacteria bacterium
AAGAAGAGATCGATTACGGCGACCCGTCCGTTACTGCCAGGGACGTGGTGGACCGCGAAACCTTGAAGGCCTTCGTCACGGAAGCGATGGACTACTTTTTCGGAGCCTACGAGACTGGCGGTATAGGCGCCATTTCGAAGGTCAGGACAGCCTTTCGGGATCCGAACGGACCCTGGAGACATGGGTCCGTGTACATCGCCATCATGGAACGTGTCAGCAGGATCATCACGCTTCACGGCGGGTTCCCGGATCGGTTCGAGTTTCGACAAGGCGGGATTGCTACCGACATCGCGACCGGCGAACTCGTCGTGGATCAACTCGTCCGCGCCGCGGAAAGTGGCCCGGAAGGCGGCTTCTGGGAGTATTACTTCGACAATCCCGCCGACGATCTCGACAGCGCCGATGTCCCCAAGGTGGGCTATGCCCGCATAGTCACCGCTCACATCCCGCGGCCGGACGGCAGCACCATCTCGATCGACTACATCATCAATTCGGGATTTTATCTGCCCACAGAGGATCTGGGGGATGTGGGGGGACGGCTGGAGAATCCAGGCCCAAACTCGTTTCAGAGCGGGATCGGCGCGCTGTGGGGCTGGGTGTGCGAGGCCGAGCGGGTGGACATTGAGATCGAGACCGAACAGGGGGAGGTCGGGCAGTACATGGCGGCGTATGGCCTGGAGCGGGGGGATACGCTGGATACCTGTGGGGACACGGATAATGGGTTTGTCTTGCTGCTCAACTGGAACCTGTTGGACGCTGGCCAGCATACCGTGACCGCCTTGGTCGATGGGGTCGAACTGGGCCGGACGACGGTCACAGTGACGACACTGGGGCAGGAGTTTGTGGAAGGGGCAGCGGGCGAATGTGTGGCGGAGGACTTCCCGCACTCGGGGCAGCGTACCCTGTTGGAGTGGCGGCAGAACAGTCAGAACTTCGTGATTACGGACGTGCAGTAGAGGTCTCTCATGCAAACAATACGCGCCGGGGTCCCGGCGCTTGTGGCTGGCCTGCTGTTGTCGAGCGTGAGTCTGGCTCCGAGCTGGGCGCTCTCTCCAACAGGGGCAAGCGACGGCGCAGCGCTCTACCAGGCGTACTGCGCGCACTGCCACGAGGGGCAGGTCAAACGCGCACCGCACCGTGACGTCATGGCGCGCCTGCCCGCCTCGACGGTCCTGCATTCTTTGGAACGCGGCCGGATGCGGTTCCTCGGCCGGATGCGGACCGGTCCGGAACGGCGCGCCCTCTCGGAATGGCTGACCGGCAAGACGCTGCCGCCTCCGACCGACACCGACGAGACGGTCGCCGGGTTCTGTGCAGACGCGCCAGGGACTTTTGCGGTGGAAGACGGCGCCCCGCAGTGGAACGGCTGGGGCGTCGATCCCTTCAACACCCGCTTCCAACCCGCCCAAGCCGCCGGGATCAGCGCCGCCCAGGTTCCCGAGTTGAAGGTCAAATGGGTGTTTGGTTTGCCCATGGATTTTCGGGTCTCCCAACCGACTGTGGTTGGCGGCCGGGTGTTTATCGGGTCGCTCCAGGGCCGTATCTATTCGCTCGATGCCAAAACCGGCTGCTTGTACTGGTCGGTGAAAACGGACAGTGGGGTCCGCGCGACCCTGGTGGTCGATAGCCTGCCGGGCACAACCCCGCCGCGCTATGCTGTGTATGCGGGCGACGCCGCAGCAAACGTATACGCGCTGGATGCCCGCACGGGCCAGGAACTCTGGAAAACGAACGTAGACGATCATCCCTTGGCGCGGATTACAGGCACGCCCAAAACCCACGCCAGCCGGCTCTATGTGGCCACCACCTCCCTGGAGGAACTCGCCGCCGCCGACCCGACCTACGAGTGTTGTACGTTTCGCGGCACAGTCATGGCGCTCGACCGTGTTACCGGCCAGCTGGTCTGGAAAACGTATACCGTTCCAGACCCCCTGGCGCCGGTGCGCAAGAATGCCATCGGCGTGCAGTTATGGGGCCCGTCCGGCGCCACGGTCTGGTCCTCACCAACGCTCGACCCCGAGCGCAACCGCCTGTATGTGGCCACGGGCGACAATTATTCCGACCCGGCCTCGCTGACGAGTGATGCGGTCCTTGCCCTTGATTTGCGCACCGGCGACATCCTCTGGTCAAAGCAATTTACGCCCAATGACGCCTGGAACACGGCCTGTGGGCTGGAGGACGACACCAACTGTCCCCAGGCGCGCGGCCCGGACCTGGACTTCGCCTCCTCCCCCATCCTGCGCATACTGCCCGACGGGCGGCGGATCCTCCTGGCCGGCCAAAAGTCCGGGGTGATGCACGCCATTGACCCGGACCGGAACGGCGCCATTGTGTGGCAGGAGCGGGTCGGCAAGGGCGGCCTGCTGGGCGGGATTCAGTGGGGCTCGGCGGCCGATGCCACCCAGGTCTATGTGGCCCTGTCCGATGTTGTCCGCAAGACGGTCGAGCAGGCCGACGGAAGCTGGACCCGGGTCCTGGACGGCAGCGTCGGGGGCGGTCTGTTTGCCCTGGATATCGAAAGCGGCGCGCGGCAATGGCACGTCCCAGCGGTCGGCTGTGGCGACCGACCGCAGTGCAGCCCGGCCCAGTCAGCGGCGGTGTCAGCCCTGCCCGGCGTGGTGTTTTCCGGGTCGGTGGACGGCCATCTGCGCGGCTATGCCACCGACACCGGCACTGTCATCTGGGACTACAACGCCATCCAGGAGTATGAGAGCACCAACAGCGTCCTGACCAAGGGCGGCTCGTTCGACGGCTCAGGGCCGACCATTGTGGACGGCATGCTGTATGTCCACTCCGGCTGCGGCTATCGGGGCGGGGTGCCGGGCAATGCCCTGCTCGCGTTTTCGGTCAACGGCGAATAGCCGCCCTTCCACGGGGCAATGTTGACACTTTACGCGTTCGAGAGACGAAATCGGTCAGTTTCCCAGGTTTACGCCGCGACCGCCCCGCCATCCACGGCCATGGCGTGACCGGTCACAAACGAGGCCGCGTCCGAACACAGCCAGACCACGGACTCGGCAATCTCTTCGGGCTGACCGGAGCGGCCGATGGGCTCGGCGGCAATCATTTTCTCCAGGACATCCGGGCGGCGGCCGCTGACCCGCTCGACCATGGCGGTCTGGATCACCCCCGGACACACGGCGTTCACCCGAACCCCCGACTTGGCGTACTCCAGGGCGGCCGTCTTGGTCAGTCCGATCACTCCGTGTTTGCTGGCCACATAGGCCGCCATACGCTTCACCCCAATCAGGCCGGCGCCCGAGGCGGTGTTGACGATAGCCCCGCTGCCCTGTTGCAACATGTGCGGGAGTTCATATTTCATGCACAGCCACACGCCTTTCAGGTTGATGCGAATGACCGGCTCCCAGTCCTGCTCGGTCTGCTCGGCCGTCCGGCTCAGCACGCCCTCGACGCCCGCGTTGTTATGGGCGCAGTCCAGCCGTCCGTAGGTGTCTACCGCGGTCTGGACCATGGCTTCGACCGAGGCCGCCTGCGCAACATCGGTCTCGACGAAAACCGCCTCCCCCCCGGCCGCCTTGACCAGCTGCACGGTCTCTTCCCCGCCGACCACGTTCAGGTCGGCCACCACCACTTTGGCGCCCTCGCGGGCAAAGACCAGCGCGGTTGCCCGACCGATCCCCGAGCTTGCCCCGGTGACCAGGGCGACTTTGTTCTGCATCAGTTCTGCCATACACGCGTCTCCTGTGTTCAGGGTATTGGCCCCTCTTCTTACACCCTGCCCTGCGCCATCCGCAAGCCGAGACGCCCGGCCCGGCTTGCGCTTTTCCTGGCAGCCGGTTTAATGGGCAGATCGGCCTCGGCTCCCGCCCCGTTCAACCCAAAAGGAGGAAACACCCATGCCGCTATACCTCGACGAAATCTACTTAAACGCCAGCAGTTCGGACAACACCCAAAAAGGGGTCGCCCTCATTCAGCAGGTGCTCAAGAATGGCTTTCCGCCCGGGGTGACCCTCAAGGCCGGCCCATGGGCATCGAACGAAGAGGCCAAGGTCGTGCTCATCCTCGATATCCAGGACCATTCGCTGACCTTTGACGGCTTTGCCAAGGCGGTCGGTTCAGGCACGATTGCCCGGCGGCGTCTCACACCCCTGGTGGAGTGGAGTGCGCTTGAGAAAGCCATGGAGTCATAGCGGCGTCCCGCCTGCGGAGCCGCCCGCCTGACCCGTAGGGAGCCGGAGCCGGCCCCTGAGAACTGTTCCAGGCTTGGCTGGACCGGAGGACAGGGGCAAACATCATGAGGGAGATTTGAGAGATGGCGATGAATCCGACTGACCTCAGCCCCAGAGAACGGCGAGCGCTTTCAGACCTCGCCGCCAAGAGTCAGGACGAAACCTTGCGTACGGCCGTTACTGCCTACCTTGAACGCTCGGCTAAAAAATCAGCATCCGACGGCGCAGTTCGGTCTGAACAGGAGCGCGAACGCGCTTTTCTTGAATCGGCAGGTGGCTGGGACGACATGGATGTGGATGCGTGGCTGGAAGAAATCTACACCCAGCGGCTCCAGTCTGTCCGTCGTGCGCCTGAGCTGTGACTCTCACTTACCTCATCGATACGGACTGGGTGGCTCACTATTTCAAGGGGCGGCCCAACATTTAGCCTAGAGAGACCTATGGAAGAGAAGTCGTCTCCTCGGCTAAGACAGGTGGGCGTCTGCCTGCTCCGCTTCGGCCTGACCGACCAGAAACTCGTGCACCAGCTGTTGAAAGGTCTCACGCTTGTCGCGCATCGGGCTGTGGCCGGCCTCGGCAATGCACGCCAGCCTGGCCCCGGGAATCGTGGCGGCCAGCATCTCACCCTGCTGCCAGGGAACCAGGCCGTCCTTTTGGCCCCAGACAAGCAGAGTCGGCACACGAATGCTCTGTAAGCTGAGGTCCGCATCGACACCCCGGCCCTTGGTCAGCTCGGCCACCAGCCGCCTGCCCTTCCACTGGCGTTTGAATTCCGGTCCGCTGCGCACGTCTTCAAGATGACCGCCAAAGTCGGCCGCAATCAACACCGTGCCGGTCTTGGCAAACGCGGCGGCCAGAAAGGCGTCCTCGTCGATCCGGGCCAGGTCGGCTCCGGGATGTGCCGGACAGTCCAGGCCGAGCGGATCGACCAGCACCAGACGTGAGACCCGCTCGGGCTGCGCAAGAGCCAGTCGCAGGGCGACCCAGCCGCCAATCGAATGACCGACCAGATCGACGCTGTGGAGTTCCAGGGAATCCAGGAAGCCGAGCATAACCCGGGCGTAGTCCCGGACCGAGCCGACGCTGGGCGGAATCTTGCCCGTCTGCCAGCCCGGCAGCTGGGGCGCGTACACCTCGTTGGTCACGCCCATGCCCAGATGATGGGTCTCCCAGCGTCCCCAGCCGCCTATGCCGTGGAGGTAGAGCAGCGGCCGGCCCCGACCGCCTTTGAGGTATTGGACGCTCAGCTCACCGACCTTGACGCTGGTTCGAGAAAACTGCGATCCGTATCCGGCTCCCATGACACGCCTCCTCGCTCGGCCGCCTCAGGCGGTGATCGTCAGCCAGTGCTTGAAGCACTCAATCTCAAAAAAGGACTCGTCGGCCTCCGGGTCGGGCTGGGGGGCGTCGGCCGGCACACGCACGCTGAGCCGGATGCGGTACCGGTCGCCGGCCACCACCCTCTGCTGGGCGGCCAGCGCGGCGTTCGGTTCGTGCTGATCCGGGATGCGGATGAACTGGCCGTAGCTGCCCTCAAAAACGGTCCGGCGGTCTTGGCCGTTCGGGTCACAGGTCTCCAACACCACCTCGGCATCGTCCGAGACTGGCTCACCATCGCCGGTCACCAGGTGCAGGCGGATGGCGCTGCCCCGATAGCTGGCGGTTGGCCCGACGAAAATAATCTCGTACGGAAAGCCGTCCGGCTCGCGCTCGGGAACCCGCATCTCCCAGCCACTGGTCACGCTGCCATTGTCCCGCTCGACAAACTCGCCCACAGTCTCCGGCGCTTCCCGCACCAGACTGTAGTTGAAGTCGCCGTACAGCGGCAGCGGCCCGACCGGTCGTTCCTGCTGGAGTTCATAGGTATCAGTCCGGGTCTCGACCTGGGGCTCAGGATCGCAGTTCACCTGACGCAGCGCCGGCATGACCTGCTCGGCAAACAGCCGCTTGGACTTCATGACCAGCTCGTGGGCCAGATTGCCGACGTGGAACATGCCCATGAAATGCCCATAGCCGGCAATCTGCATGTCCTGCTCCAGCCAGCGGGTGACATACTCGGGGTCGCCGCACACGATAAAGCCGTTGTCCCGCATGGTCTCAAACGAGGTGTGCGGCCCGGGAAAGTCCTGCTCAATCTTGCGCCGATGCTGGTAGGAACGGTCGGTGGTCAAACCCGGTACCGGCGCCGGATTATTGACCGGCCGGGTGATGGTGCGGAAAAAATAAGACACCGCCTCGCGGACCTCTTCGATGGCCTGCTCGTTGGTCTCGGCCACGTGGACCAGCCGCGCGCCGACAAAATTATCGAAGCCGGGCTGCCAGTTGAAGCGCTCACGGGCAACCGTGCGGTACAGGTCAAAGGCGTCCTTGAAGGCTTCGGGCGGAAAAAAGACCTGGGCGCCCGAAATACGCCGCTCGGCGGCAAACTCGGCCGACTCCAGAGAGCCGGTCGGCATCCAGAACGGCAGCGGACGCTGAATCGGCTTGGGCCAGATCGACACCCCGGTCAGATCCCAGAACTTGCCCTTGTAGTCAAAAATCTCCTCGTTCAGACACTTATGAATAATGTCGTAGGACTCCATCAGACGCTGGCGGCCGGTGAACGGGTCCACATTGTAGGAGACGTACTCCTGGGGCACCCCGCGCACAATGCCGCCGATAAACCGGCCGCCCGACAAACAGTCGAGCATGGCAAACTCCTCGGCGGTGCGGATCGGGTGGCGGAGCGGAATGACGTTGCCGATCACCCCGACCTTCATCGTGTTGGTCCGCATGATGATGGCTGCGGCCATCAGGTTGCAGGCCGGCTGGATATTGATGGCGGTGAAGTGGTGCTCGTTGACAAACGCGCCGTCAAAGCCCAGGTCCTCGCAGATCGCCCACTCGTCGAGATGCTCGTGGTAGGTCTTGGTGACCGCCTGGGGCTCACAAAAACGGTTGGTAAAACGCACCTCCGGTCCGATCTCGGCCGGCAGGTCGGGATAGGTCAGCTCGTCAAAGGTGTAGAACTTCATGCACGCCTCTCCTCTTGGCCGTTGCGAAACGCGGGCATCACATACTTGGCGAAGCGCTCCAGCGAGGCGACGACATGCTCGGGCTGCATGCCGCCCTGGGCCACCTCGAGCAGCAGATAGTTGGTGCCGTAAAATTCCTGAGCCCAGCGGATGCGTTCAATCAGGTTGTCGGGATCGCCGATCAGGATCAGGTTGCGGCTGTCCAGATCGTCGTAGGTCGCTCCGGCGAAGCCTTCGAGCATGACCTTATGCCGGTCGAAGCTGGGCGAGGTATGCGGCCGTCGCAGGGCCAGGCTGCCAAAGAAATGGTAGTAGTCAAAGACGTGCTGACCGCCGTGGCGGTGCGCCTCCTGGTTGGTTTCCCCGCAGTACATCTGGTACACCCCGGCTATCTCGCGTTGGGCCGGATCGTAGCCGTTCTCGGTCAGCGCCCGACGGTAGGCGGCAATGCCCTGCCGAACCGCCTCGCGGTCGGGAATGAAAAAGGCCGTGGCCAGGTGAAAACCGCGGCTGCCGGCCCACTCGTAGCTCTCGGGCGTGACCGCTCCGGCGGCATAAATCGGCGGGTGGGGCTGCTGGCGCGGCTTGGGGAAAAAGCTGTAGTCCTGGAGGGTGTAAAACTCACCCTGATACGAGAACGGCGCGTCGGCCAGCCAGGCTTTGACCAGCAGGTCCGTGCCCTCCCGGTAGCGCCGGACGTTCTCGTCCTCGTCAACGCCAAACACCTCGTAGGCATACTTGATGAACCCGCGTCCAATCCCGTACTCCAGCCGTCCCTGGCTTAGCACGTCGAGCATGGCGTACTCCTCGGCCAGCCGGATCGGGTGATGCAGCGGCACCAGGGAGACGCCGGTGCCGAGACGAATCCGTTTGGTGCGCGCCGCCGCAGCCATGGCCATCAGCGGCGGCGAACCAAACGAGTAGCCGGAGTAGTGGTGCTCGCCAAACCACACCGCATCGTAGCCCAGCTCTTCCTCCAGCTGGATCTGGTCCAGGATGTGTTCGTAGTACTGCGAGGGGCTGCCGTGGATCTCGGGGTGGTACTCGACGTTGTACAGGATGCCGAACTTCATGCCTGCCCTTATACACATCCCGGTTCGGATCGTGCAATGATACGGTCCTGAATGATGAATGCTGAACGATGAATGCTGAACGACAGTTGTAGGGGCCGCCCCCTGTGGCTGCCCGAATGCTGAACGGCAGTTGTAGGGGCAGCCTCCTGTGGCTGCCCGAATGCTGAATGGCGGATGAAGACAAACGACGAAAAGGAGGAACGCCATGAGCCTCAAGCGACCAAGCCTGGAACAGCTGGCCGATGTGGCCGACCGCTACGCCCTGCACCTGACCGAAGACGACCTGGAATCCTTCCAGGGCCTGATGGACGGCATGCTGGCCTCGTACGCCCGCCTGGATCAACTCACCGTCCCCAGCCTGCCGGTGAGCTACCCGCGCACACCCGGCTATCGTCCCCAGCCCCAGGACAACCCCCTGGGCGCCTGGTACTGGCGCACCGAAGTCAAGGGCGCTGCGTCCGGTCCGCTGGCCGGCCGAACGGTTGCGCTCAAGGACAACATCTGCCTGGCCGGGGTGCCGATGATGAACGGCAGCAGCGTGCTGGAGGGCTATGTGCCCGACATCGACGCCACGGTCGTCACCCGCATCCTTGACGCCGGCGGCACGATTACGGGCAAGGCGGTGTGCGAGCACCTGTGCGCCTCGGGCGGCAGTCATAGCAGCGACACCGGCCCGGTCCACAATCCCTACGATCTGAGCCGCACCAGCGGCGGCTCGTCGAGCGGCAGCGGTGCGCTGGTGGCGGCCGGCCAGGTCGATATGGCGCTCGGCGGCGACCAGGGCGGGTCGATTCGGATTCCGAGTTCGTGGTGCGGCATCTGCGGCCTGAAACCGACCCACGGCCTGGTGCCCTACACCGGCATCTTCCCCATCGACATCACGGTTGACCACACCGGTCCGATGGCCCGCAGCGTGGCCGATGTCGCCCTGCTGCTGGAGGTCATTGCCGGCCCCGACGGCCTTGATCCGCGCCAGCAGGCCGGCTTGCCGGGACAGGCGTATCAACAGGCGCTGAGCGGCGAGATTCGGGGGCTGCGGGTCGGCCTTGTCCAGGAGGGCTTTGGCTGGGACGGCCTGTCCGAACCGGATGTCGAGGACTGTGTGACCGAGTCGGCCCAGGCTCTGGCCGGCCTGGGCGCCGAGGTCAGCAGCGTGTCGATCCCCTGGCACCGCGACGGGCGGCATATCCTGAACGCGATTCTGATGGAGGGCGCCACCGCCCTGGTCGCCCAGGGCAACAGCATGGGCACCAACTGGAAGGGCTATTACACCACCAGCCTGCTGGACGCCTACGCCCGAGGCCAGCGCACCCGAGCCGACGACCTGTCGGAGACCGTCAAGCTGATCGTCCTGCTGGGCGGCTATATGCAGGAGCACTATCACGGCCGCTACTACGCCAAGGCCCAGAACTTGGCCCGCTCCCTGACCGCAGCCTATGACGCCGCGCTCCAGGAGTGCGATCTGTTAGCAATGCCGACGGTTCCCCTCAAAGCCACCCGTATCCCGGCCCCGGACGCCAGCCGCGAGGAACTGGTCACCCGCTCCATGGAAATGGCGCCCAATACTGCGCCGTTCGACGTTAGCGGCCATCCCGCGCTCAGCGTTCCGTGCGGCATGTCGGACGGCCTGCCGATCGGCATGATGCTGGTCGGTCGGACGGGCGACGACGCGACCGTGCTGCGGGCCGGGGATGCGTTCCAGCGCCAGGTGTACACGCCGCCCAGCCCGCCGCCTCTGAACGATGAATGATGAATGATGAATGATGAACGGAGGACACGATGGAATTCGGTATCTGTCTGGCAACGAAAATCGACGACTGGCAGCTGATCTCCTACGCCGAGGATCTGGGCTTTGACCGGGCCTGGATCCCGGACTCGCAGATGATCTGGTCGGACTGCTATGCGGTCATGGCCCTGGCCGCCCAAAACACCTCGCGGATTCAGCTGGGCACCGGTGTCGCCATCCCCGGCACCCGGATTGCTCCGGTGACCGCCCACTCGATTGCTTCGATCAATCAACTTGCGCCGGGCCGGGTGTTTCTGGGCATCGGCACCGGCCACACCGCCATGCGGGTGATGGGCATGGAGCCGATGCGAATACGCGACTTCCGGGAATACCTGCGGGTGCTCAGGATTCTGCTGCGGGGAGAGGAGGTCGAATACACCCTGGCCGACCGGACTCGCACGATCCGGTTTCTGCACCAGGATTTGCGCTTTGTGAACCTCGACAATCCAATTCCCATCTATGTGGCCGCCAACGGCCCGCGGGCGCTGAGGTCGGCCGGGGAGTTCGGCGACGGGCTGGTCTCGGCCTTTAACGAGCGTCCCGAAATGCTGGCCGCCCACCTCGACCAGGTTCGGGCCGGGGCCGAGAAGGCCGACCGCAGCCTGCCCGACACCTTTCATACCTCGACGCTGACCACTGCGGTCGTGCTCCAGCCCGGCGAGCGCCTGGACTCCGACCGGGTCATTGACGAGTGCGGCTCGCAGGTCGCCGCGATCATCCACTTTGTGTACGAAATCTACAAACAGACCGCCAACGAGGACGTTATTCCCGAGGCGTTTCGCGGCATCTGGGACGAGTACTGCGCCTCTGTCGAGCGGATGGAAACGCCCCAGGACAAACGCTATCTCCAGATTCACAACGGCCACTGCACCTTTCTGGTGCCCGAAGAACGGCGCTTCATCACCCCCGAGGCGATTCGCGGCGTGTGTCTGATCGGGACGCCGGACGAACTCATCGCCCAGATCCGAGCCGCCGAACAGGCGGGTCTCAAAGAGGTCGTGCTCCTGCCGCCCAGAGACGCGGCGCGCAAGGTGTTTGCGGATTTCGCCGAGCAGGTGATGCGCCGCTACTGAAGACCATAATGAACGATGGATGATGCATGCTGGCCGGCGCTCGGCATGCATCAGGCGTCCTCAAGGGGAGAGGGTTCCGTAGGGGCACGGCATGCCGACGATCAAGAACCCGTCCATTGTACCAGAATTGGAGGGTTCCGTAGGGGCACGGCATGCCGTGCCCCTACTTGAGGGAGAGGGGTTGGGGTGAGGGGAAAACCGCTATACAGATGAATTCGCATCACACATTGGCAAAGGGGGAAGCCTGTCCTGA
>JAAXHF010000058.1 GCA_012271025.1 Deltaproteobacteria bacterium
ATGGACGAGTGGGAACGCCTGGACCAGATCAGCATTGCGGCGGTCAACGGCTTTGCGGTGGGCGGCGGCGTGTCGCTGGCCATGGCCTGCGACTTTCGGATTGCGGCCAGCGGAGCCCGCATGTGGTTGCCCGAGGTGCGGCTCGGTGTGCCGTATATGTGGGGCTCGATCACCCGCATGATCAATCTCATTGGCATGGCCAAGGCCAAGGAACTCATCATGACCTGTGACGAACTCACCGCCGAGGAAGCCCTGGAGGTCGGCCTGGTCAACCAGGTCGTGCCGCCGGAACAGCTGGGCGACGCGGTCCGGGCGTTTGCCGCCAAACTCCTCAACAAACCGCCCATGGCCCTGCGTCGGACAAAAGAGTTTTTCAAGGCGCTGACGACCAACAAGGCCGGTGATATCACCTATGCTGACGCGCATCTGGGCTTGGCCTGCACGACGGGAGAGGATATGCGTGAGGCGGTGGCCGCTTTTCGTGAAAAGCGCGAGCCGGTGTTCTTCAATCGCTGAGATCGCCTGTTCGTGCTGGCGCGATGAATCCGCAGGCTGTAGACTGCGGGGTCTGTAACACCCGACCGTAAGGAGTACGAAACCACATGGTCCAGGCTCAATCGCTACGTGCGCTGTTAGCCCAAGACCGGCTCTTCATGGCCGCCGGCGCCTATGATGTGATCTCGGCGCGGCTGGTCGAAGAGGCCGGTTTTCCCCTGGTGTATTATTCCGGCGGAGTGTCAGCCGGTGCGCTCGGCTATCCCGACTTTGGGATGCGGACCCTGACCGAGATGGTCATGCAGCTGGAAGGAGTATGCCGGGCGGTGAGCGTCCCGGTCATCGCCGACGCCGAGGCCGGCTTCGGCACGCTGCTCAACGTCGTGCGCATGGTTCAGGAGTACGAGCGGATCGGCGTCGCCGGGCTGCATATTGAGGATCAGGATCTCCCCCGTCGGTGTGGGCATCTGGGCGGCAAGGTGTTGGTCTCGGCCGAGGATCACGCGGCAAAAATCCGGGTCGCGGTCGAAAACCGCAGCCATGACGACACCGTGATTATCGCCCGTATTGACGCCATTGCAGTCAGCGGCTTCGACGATGCCCTGGCCCGGGCCGAGGCGTATCTCGAAGCCGGGGCGGACTGTCTGTTTTTTGAGGCATTCGAGTCGGTCAAGCAGATGGAGGCAGCCTGCCGTCGTTTTTCTGACATTCCGCTTCTGATCAATCTGGTCGAGGGCGGCAAAACGCCCTTCCTGCCGGCGCCCGATCTGGCCGATATGGGCTTTCGGATCGCAATCTATCCGGTGACCGGGGTGTTGGCGGCCGCCTATCAGATGAAAAAGGTGTACGGCGCGCTCAAACAGACCGGCACGACCCAGGGGATGTGGCACGAGATGCTGCCGTTTAACGAGGTGGTCAACGGTCTGCTGGGTTGGGATCAGGCGCTGGAATTTATCGACCGCTATACAAAAGGCAATCGTGATAACAACAAAGATCAATAGAGACATCACGCTTGCCTTTTCCAAGCAGGACTGACGCCCGCCTCGCCCCCGCCTATGACCGCCCCTGCCAAACCTCCCGGCCTGCATCTGGACCAGTTCAGCGGCCTGCCGGCCAAAACCCGCCAGGCACGTATTCTGGCCTCGCCCCGCAGCCTGGACCTGGTCCGCGGTCTGTCGTCCGAGAGCCTGTTCTACACCCTCAAAGAGATCGGCCTGACCGACGCGGGCGGGCTGCTGGGACTGGCCTCGCCCGAGCAGGTGCGGGACATGATGGACCTGGATTGCTGGCGCAAAGACCGCCTGGACGGCCAGCGGCTGCTGAGCTGGTTGATGTTTCTGGATGAGGCCGGCAGCGGCAAGCTGGCCGAGTGGGCCTTGCAGGCCGATGTCGAGCTGCTGGTATGGCTGGTCAAGCGCCACTGTGAGGTTGTGCGCAAGGCGGATGTCGAGCGCGAGCCCGATTTTAATCCCGGCCGCTATTTCAGCTTTGACGACCAGTATCTGCTGCGTTTTGTTGGGGATGAGGAACCGATTTTGGGTCTGCTGCTGGAGCGGCTGCGGGTGCTTGATTATCGGTTTTATACCCACATCCTGGAGCAGACCCTGTTTGAGCTGGAGACCCAGCTGGAGGAGGAAGCCCTGCGCTGGCGGATGGCCCGCCTAGCCGACCGCGGCTATCCTGACTTTGAGCAGGCGCGCGAACTCTTCCGTATCGTCCCACCCCATACGGTGCGGCCCGAGCGCTATCCGCGGACGGGACCCTCGCCATCGCGTTCGCGCGACACCGAGGCGGTGATTCCGCCCGACCACGCCGTGCTGCTGGTCTCAGAAGCCCAGTCCTTTTTCGGCACCGCCCTGTCGGCCGCTGATCCTGCCATTCGGGAGCGGCTGAGCATCGAGCTGGCCTATTTGACCAATCATGTGGTCATGGCCGAGGCGTGCGATACCGGGGAGCTGAGCGAGATTCGCCGGTGTGCCGAGCTGGTGTGTGACGTGCTGAACATCGGGCTCGAATACGCAGCCCAGGGCGATCCCGGTCGAGCCGCTCAACTGGTACAGGACAGCCAACTCCACGCCTTTTTCCAGATCGGCTGGAGCCTGGTGCTGGGTCTGTATCAGCGGGCCAAGCATCTGGACACGGTCCTGCAAAAGAAAGGCGAGGCGGACTGGCAGCGCTGGGTGGATACGCCTTTCCGTGAAGCCTACGCCGGGGTGCGGCGACCCATGCCGGTTTTTTTTCGGGGGCTGGAAACGCCCGGTGAGGTCTTGTACCGACGCTTTCGGAATCTGGCCGATGTGCGGCGGATCGAAACCGTCCTGAGCCATATTCCGCACTGGTTTAGCGCGCTGCGGCCCTGGTTTGATGAGGCCGGCCGTGCGGCAGCTCAGGGGCTCAGCCTGCAAGCGGTGTGGAACACGGCGTGTATCCGCTGGGTGGTGGACCGGGTGCCCATGGTTCAGCCGCTGCAACGGGCGGAGGTGGAGGAGTTTCAGCGCGCGTTTGGCGGTGCGTCCGATGAGCGCTATGCGGAGTTTCTGAGCCTGGCGGCCCGACGCTTGGCGTGGAGTGTGGACGAGGATGCGGCGATGCGGCTCCTGGCCGCAGCCGCCCGCCCCAAACTGCAAGAAATTGTCGAGCTGCCCGAGGTCGATTTCAGATTCACGGCCGGACTTTTCCTCCACGTCTGAGTTCTTCTCTCTGCCGCCTGGAGCCGGTCAGGAGGACCGATCCTCGGCGTGTGACGGGCGGAGCTTCTTGAGGGCTGCGGCCGCGGCTCGGGCCAAACTCGGGTCTGGACCGGCTGCGGCTTGATGCAGCGCGTTCACGACCGCAGGCGAACGGCTACCGCGCTGGCCCAGGCTGGCCGCGCTGGCGCGCCGCACGCCGCTCACCGGGTCGGTGGCCAGGAGCCGAATCAGGGCGGCGTCGGCTTCAGTGTCGGCATTATGGGGTGGACACTGGCTGAGGCACGACAGTCCGGCCAGTCGAACGCCGGCTTGCTGATCGCTCAGACTCGCCAGATAGACCTGCCGGGCTGCCGGACCGGTCTGATTGGCGTCCCGTAGGCAGTACAGGGCCATGCGGCGTTGCACCGGATTGCCGCTGCGGGCCACGTCCAGCAGCCTGGTCAGCACCGAGGTATGACGTCCCATGAGTCGGAGCAGGGCGGTGGCGGCCGCCCAGCGCAGGTCGCTCTCCTGGTGACCCAGATTTTCGATCAGAGCCGCCAGAGGCCAGGGCTCGGGCAGCGGGAGCTGGGCCAGGGCGTAGGCGGCCGTCCAGCGGATGCGTGGCTGGGGGTCGGTCAGCCTGTCGCGCAGCAGTTCGATAATGGCGGGTTGTCGGGAGGAAAAGCGGATCAGCTGCTGGGCTGCCCGGCGTTGGACGGCCTTGTTGTGATCGCCCAGGCAGCCCAGCAGGGCGGCCACCACGGCCGATGGCAAGACGAGTTCATCGCTCGCCTGTTCCAGTTGGGCCAGGGCGGCCAGCCGGGTAGAAGATGGGTCATCCTGACCGGCCGCAGGAGAAAGAGAGGGTGATCCATCTTTCTGGGAATTGTCCAGGCTGAGTCGGTCGCACAGGCGTCTAAAGTCCATAGGCGTGTAGAATCGTTTCTGGAATGACCCGAAGGTGCTGGGGACCTAAAAAATAGTGCTCGGGAGAGAGGAAGATCTGGTCCATGCTGTGTTGCAGGGCGGGGATGGTCAGGGGCTGTCCGCTGAGAGCCGACTGGAGGCTTTCAACGGTGTGGACGGGCGCCAGAAAATCTCCGCTGAGCTGGAGCGCCGACAGGGTGTGCTGGGGAGTGACATCAAAACCGATGGTCAGGCTGCCGAGGGGTGTGGGCAGGCTGGGCTGAAAGGCCAGGTCGTGGCGAGCCGGCCAGCTGGCGAGCCAGGCTTCGGCCTCTGCGCTGTGGGCCAGGCGGGCGACGTGCTCCTGCTCGGTGTGGCTCAGGTCCTGAACCACGCAGGTCTCGGCCAACTGGGCGAAGCCGTGCTGGAAGAGACGCGTCAGCTGGACCAGCGAGGGTGGCCGGCCGGCTACCTGCTCCAGACTGGTGACGTGGTCGGGGGCGAGAAACTGGCTGGAGATCGTGCCATCCGGATCGATGGTGTCCAGCAGAGAGGGCAGCAGGCTGAAATCGCGCCGCACGGCCAGGCTGCCCTCGATCAGCACGGCGCCGTTTTTTTCGCTGGTCCACGACACCCAGCCAACCGTCCGGCGGTCAATGGTCAGAAAATCCCGACCCGGGTAGAACAGCTGGACGCCGGCCGCCTTGAAGCCGTGCAGCACGCTGCGGACGTGGCGGTTGAGAACTTGAAACGGTGCCAGGTAGAACGGGTCGTCCGAGAAAAAGGCCGAGCGGTGGGGCAGGATCAGCGAGAAGTGGACGAAGCCGTGTCCGCTCGGCACGACCCGGCCTCCGCTCAGGCGACGGCTGACCGTCACCCGGTCGGTCGCGTGCAGGCTTGCGGCGGCGTGGTAGCGACCGAGCCGTACCACGTCGCCCGGGCAGGTGTACACGCGGAGGACTGCGGTGGTGTCCACAGTTTGCAAAAAGAACCGGTCGCTGGCCAGGCTCAGGCTAGGCGAGATGTCTTCCTGACTCACCACACGCAGCTGCATGAGATCAGCATACGGTAGGCGTCGGGGACCGGCAATGCGTCTGCCTCGGCTCGGCGCCGTTCTTTTTTCTTCCCCGGGCTTGTGCTAACCCTGAGCGAAGAGTCACCCAGCCTGTCAGGAGGATTGAGACGCCATGGATGATTTATGGGACCGCGCCGAAGCATTACTGGCTGACGGCAAGTCGTTTGTCTTGGCGACGATTATCCGGACGCGTGGTTCTGTCCCGCGTGAGGTCGGGGCCAAGATGGTCGTCCCGCCCGAGGGACAGCCGTTTGGCACAATCGGCGGTGGGTGTGGGGAGGGCGAGGTGCTGCGTCGAGCCTACCCGGTGTTGGAGCAGAATCTGCCGCCGCGGATTGTCGAGGTCGACCTGACCGGCGATTTTGATCAGGACGTGATTCAGGTGTGTGGCGGCCTGATGGATGTGGCGCTCGACGTGTGGCGGCCCGAAGAGCACCGTGAGCTGGCCCATAGCCTGGCCGAGGCGACCCGGACGCGCCGCCCAACGGCTCTGGTGACAGCCCTGGATGCGCTTGGCGGCAGTCTCAGTCCGGGCGCCAAGGGGTGTCTGTCGGTGGGACGCGGCGGACCGGCCGTGAGCCCCACGCTGTCGCTTGACCAGACGCTGGTCGAGACCTTCAGTGCGTCTGTCACCGATGGCAAATCCCAGCTGTTTGCGGTCTCGCCCCAGGGCCAGGCGGTGGAAGAGGTCGTCGCCCGCCGCGAAGACTGGCCCAGGGTCTTTGTCGACGTGCAGTCGGGTCAGCAGACCCTGATTATTGCCGGGGCCGGCCATATTGCCCAGCCGCTGTGCGAGATCGCTCACCTGATGGGTTTTCGGACAATTGTGGTCGATGATCGCTGGGCGTTTGCCAATGCCGAGCGGTTTCCCCACGCGGCCGATATCCGGGTCGGCCCCTTTGGCCAGGTGCTGGACAGCCTGGAGATCAACGAGCAGACCTTTGTCGTAGTCGTCACCCGGGGCCATGTGCATGACGAGGAGTCGGTGCGGGTGGCCTTGCACAAGAGCCCAGCCTATCTCGGCATGATCGGGAGCAAACGTCGGGCCAAAACCACCCTCGACCGCCTGGCCGAACAGGGCTTCAGCCCCGAACAGCTGAGCCGTATCCACACCCCCATGGGTTTGGACATTGCGGCCGAGACGCCGGCCGAGATCGCCGTGGCTATTGCCGCCGAGATCGTCCGGGCGCGGCACCGCGGGTCGCTGGAGACGCTGTCCCTGGCCGCCAAGGCGCGGTCGGGCGGTCCGTTCAAGTTCGGCGGCTGAGCCCGTCCAGCCTATGATCTCGGGTATTCTTCTGGCCGCCGGTGAGTCACGCCGCATGGGCTCGCCAAAAGCGCTCCTGCCCTACCAGGGCCAAACGTTTCTTGAGCGTATCTGCACGGCTTTCTTCGACGCCGGGGTGGATGAGCTGATCGTCGTGCTGGGCGCCTGGGAGGACAGGCTGCGGCCCGCCCTGCCCCGACATTCAGCCCTGCGCACAGTCGTCAACCCGCACTATGCGCAGGGCCAGCTGTCTTCTCTGGTGTGCGGGCTCGGTGCGCTGTCGCCCGACAGCGAGGCCGCGGTGGTGAACCTGGTTGACCATCCGCTGATCAGGACGGAGACCATCGCCGCACTCATCGCCTCGTTTCGGACCGACCCGCTGCCGATTATCATTGCCGCCCATCAGGGCAAGCGCGGTCATCCGGTGTTGTTCTCCCGCCAGGTCTATGCCGAGTTGCTGGCCGCCCCGCTGGACAAAGGCGCCAAAACGGTCGTGCGCAAAGATCCCGCCCGGGTGCGCCACCTGGCGCTCGACGACCCCGGCATTGTGGCCGACATCGATACCCCGCAGGACTACCGGCGCTGGACGGGGCTGACCACGCCCGGCTCGTGATATGCACGCCCCAGGTCGCCTGTCCCATCGGGTCAAGATCGCCTACGGTTTCGGACTGTCGGCCGAAGGCATTAAGACCAACGCGTTTACCCTTTTTTTGCTGTTTTATTATCAGCAGATTGTCGGGCTCGATCCCGGTCTGTGTGGCGTAGCGCTGTTTATCGCCCTGCTCATTGATGCGGTGACCGATCCGGCGGTCGGCGTCTGGTCCGACGGCTTCCGTTCCCGACTCGGCCGGCGCCACCCTTTCATGTATGTCGCTGGCCTGCCGCTGGCGGTGTGCTTTGTGGCGGTGTTTCTGCCGCCCCGGGGTTTGAGCCAGATCGGGCTGTTCGTGTGGCTGCTGGGTTTTGCCTCGGCCACGCGCTTTGCCATGACCCTGTTTGCCATTCCGCACCAAGCCCTGGTGGCCGAGCTGAGCCAGGACTATGACGAGCGCACCTCGCTGCAAACCCTGCGTCTCGTCTTTGCCTGGCTGTTCGGCTTGGGCTATGCGATCCTGGCCTATGCGGTGTTTCTGCGCGCCACCCCCCGCTATCCCCAGGGGCTGCTCAATCCCGAGGGCTATGTCGGCTTTGCCGTGTGGGGCGCGGTCATCATGGTCGTGACGACCCTGGTGTCGGCGCTCGGCACCCAGCGGGCCGCCCTCCAGGCGCAGGTGGCCGACAGCCGCATACAGCCGGTCCGGCTCAGATCTCTGCCCCGCGACATGCGGGCGGCGCTGGACAGCCCGTCGTACCGGGCGGCCGTGGTGGGCGGTCTGTGTCTGTGGGTCTCCTTTGGGGTGAACCAGAACCTCGGGAATTACCTCAATACCTTTTTGTGGGGGTTCAGCTCGGAACAGATCACGCTCTTCATGTTTGTTCTCATCGCCAGCTCGGTGTTGGCCCTGGTCGTAACGCGCCCGCTGACCGAGCGGCTGGGCAAGAAACGGTTGATTCTGGCCACCGCGGTGGCCGCGCCGCTGATTTTGGCCACACTCATTTTTGTACGTCTGGGCGGCCTGTTGCCGGGCGGTGGTGAGCCCATGCTGGTGTGGGTCGTGGGCGGAACGATATTTGTGAGCTATACCGCCATCATCATCTCCATGACCATGGTCGGGTCGATGATTGCCGACGTGACCGACGAGCACGAGCTGCGGGTGGGGGCGCGCCAGGAGGGGCTGTTGTTTGCGGCCAACGCGTTCATCTCCAAAGCGTCGTCGGGCCTGGGAGTGTTGGTCTCCGGCTTTGTGATCAAACTGGCCGCGTTTCCGGCCGGGGCGACCCTGGGCAGTGTTGCCCCCGAGGTGGTACACCGCCTGGGGCTGTTCAGCGCCCTGGTGACGCTGCTGTTCGGCGTCGGCATGGTCCTCGGCTTCCTGCCTTATCGGCTCAGCCGCGAGCGTCACGCGGCGATTGTCAACGAGCTGCGTCAGCTGCGCGAATCGGCCTGAAGCGCCGTCCGATCCCACCCTTGGATTTTCCCCTGCTTGACAGTGAAAGATTTTGCCAACAGAATTGTAGCCAACAGAATTGTTGGCTTGGAGGCGGGAGCATGACGCTCAGGAAAGCAGGCGCAAACTGGGTCGAAGGGGACCGGTTCTACGACCGGGAGGGCGAGCTTGAGGCGCTTACGGAACGGGTCCACGATGGCACCCATACGCTGCTGACGGCACAGCGACGGATGGGCAAAACGAGCCTCGTCCGAGAGCTGCTCCGCCGCCTGAAGCACGAGGGGAGGTTCGAGACGATCTTTGTCGATCTGGAAGCCGCTGACACTCCGGCAGACGCCATTGCCGAGATAGGAGCCCAGTCGAGGTCTGCGCAGGGCGCTTGGCGTCGCATCAAGTCCGGGTTTGCCAACGTCTTTCAGGGGGTGGTTGATCGCGTCGATACGCTGACCGTCACCGAGGTCCAGGTGAAACTGCGCGCCGGCATTGACGCCGGCAACTGGCAACACAAGGGGGACGAAATCTTTGCGGCACTGGCCGAAAACGAGCGGCCGGTGGTTCTCGCGATTGACGAGCTGCCCATCCTGGTCAATCGACTGCTCAAGGGGCAAGACTACCGTATGACGCCGACGCGCAAGCAAACGGTGGACGGTCTCATGACTTGGCTGCGCAAGAACGGTCAGACGCATCGTGGCCGAATCCGCATGATCCTTTCCGGCAGTGTGGGGCTTGAGCCGATCCTCCGGCAGGCTGGACTTAGTGCCCATGCCAATATCTTCTCTTCATTCGACCTCAAACCGTGGGACGAAGAGACCGCTGCGCAGTGCTTAGCCGCGCTGGCCAAGACCTACAAACTCGACCTCCCCGATGCTGTGCGGCACGACATGTGCCGTCGCCTGCGGTGTCAGGTGCCTCATCATGTTCAGCAGTTCTTTGACGGCCTGCACGAATACCTGCGCCGCGCCGGTCGGCAAAGCGCCACACCGCAGGACGTAGAGCACGTGTATACCGACGAAATGCTCGGTGCGCGCGGACAAACCGACCTGGATCACTACGAGAGCCGCCTGAAGATGGTGCTCGGGACTGAGCTGTACCGGCTCGCGCTCAATCTCTTGACTGAAGCCGCAACGGATGACGGCAGGCTGCGCAGCGCTGCCATAGAGCAGTACGCCGTGCATTTCTCGGGGCCGGCCGAGGCCGATCCAGACCCGGTCACAAATGTGCTCTATGTGCTTGAGCATGACGGCTATCTGGTGCGACAGGGCGACGACTACCGGTTTGTGTCGGGGTTGCTGGAAGACTGGTGGCGGGCGCGCCACGGCCGCCACTTCGTCCCCATCGCTCAACGCCAAGTCTGAACGGAGAAGACCGCGATGGCCGCCCCCACCAGGAAGTACAATCCAGGGTTCCTGTCCGATGATGAGATAATCGCCTCGTTCTGTGTCAGGACGAACGAATTCGCCTCGCTCGTCGAGATGCTGCGTGAATGCACCGGCAACGCGAATCCGCATCAGCTGGTGATCGGGCCGCGTGGCAGCGGGAAGACAAGTCTGCTCCGGCGCGTTGCGGCCGAGATAGGTCGGGATGGTGCCTTGTCTGCCGACTTCTTTCCTGTTGTCTTTGCGGAGGAGAGCTATGAGGTAGCGACGGCTGGGGAGTTCTGGCTGGAATGCCTGTCCCGTCTCGCCGTCCAGGCGCCACGCCGGGAAGGCAGCCCTGACCTGCATCGTACCTACGACGAGTTGCGCACCATTGATGACGACCAGACGCTGGAGAACCGCTGCCTTACGGCCCTGCTCGATTTTGCGGATCGCGAGGGCAAGCGGCTCGTGTTGATGGTCGAGAACCTGAACATGATGTTCAGGGACATGGTGGACCAGGACGCGGGCTGGCGGCTGCGCAAGGTTCTCCAGACCGAGCCGCGGATCGTGCTGCTTGCGAGCGCAACGAGCCGCTTCGACCAGATCGACAATCCAGACCAGGCCTTGTACGACCAGTTCCGGGTACGGCTGTTGCGGCCACTCGACACGCAGGAATGCGCCGTACTGTGGAAGACGGCGTCCGGTCACGCTGCCCGGCCCGAGACGATTCGGTCGTTACAGATCCTGACCGGCGGCGACCCCCGCTTGGTGGTGATTGTGGCCCGCTTCGGAGCGGGCCGATCCTTTCGCAACCTGATGGCCAATCTGCTCGACTTGGTCGATGACCACACAGAGTACTTCAAAGGCCATATTGAACTGCTGCCGGCACAGGAAAGGCGGGTCTATCTCGCGCTTGCCGAGCTGTGGAAGCCGGCCACCACAAAAGAAATCGCCGACCGGTCTCGTCTCAAGCCGAGCCCGTGCAGCGCTCAGCTCACCCGTCTCGTGGAACGGGGCATCGTAGAAGTAGCTGGCGGCACGGCGCGCCGCAAACAGTACTACCTGACTCAGCGCCTGTACAACATCTATTACCTGCTGCGTCGCCCCCGCGGGCCGGACCGTTTGGTCGAGGCTCTCATCCGCTTCATGGAGGCGTTCTATGCCCCGCACGAGCTGAGAGACATTGGCGTAGAGATGGTCCGTGAAGCGGGAAACCTCGACGGGGAGATGCGGACGCTGCATCAGACCGCTCTCCTGCAACTTTGGGCACTACCGGCCCTAGCTGAGCATCGGGACACTCTGCTTACCGTGATCCCTTCAGACCTTTCGGAAGTCCTCGCCCGGGACCTTGTGCCCCCGAGCAGGACGGAGCCCGAGCGGACCGGTGTAAAAACAACTTCTCATAGGGCAGACCAACGTCGCAGGAACGCGAATGCCTCCGCCGTAAGAACTGCTAGGGCTCTCATCGAAAAGGGGGGGACGCTTCGCAAATCGGAGCGGTCCGAGGAGGCTCTGGCGGCCTATGACGAAGTGGTGCGCCGCTATGGAGCCAGCAAGGCCCCGGCGCTACGGGAAGCGGTGGCTATGACCCTCCATCGCAAAGGGGACCTCCTTTGGGAGCTGGAGCAGATTAAGGATGCCCTGGCAGTCTATGATGAGGTGGTGCGCCGTTACGGAGTCAGCAAGGTCCCGACGCTGCGGGAATCGGTGGCTATGGCCCTCGCCAATAAGGGAGCGGCACTTCACAGCCTGAAACGGTCCGAGGAGGCTCTGGCGACCTGTGACGAAGTGGTGCGCCGCTATAGCGCCAGCGAAGCCCCGGTGCTGCAGGAAGTGGTCGCCACGGCCCTCGCCAATAAGGGAGCGGCACTTCACAGCCTGAAACGGCCTGAGGAGGCCCTGGCGACCTATGACGAAGTGGTGCGCCGCTATGGCACTAGCGAAGCCGCGGCGCTGCGGGAAGCGGTGGCTATGGCCCTCTATCACAAAGGGGCTCTCCTTTGGGAGTTGGGGCAGCTTGAGGAGGCCCTGGCGACCCATAACGAAATGGAGCGCCGCTATGGCGCCGGCGAAGCCTCGGTGCTGCAGGAAGTGGTCGCCACGGCCTTTATCAATAAGGGAGCGGCACTTCACAGCTTGGAACGACCTGAGGAGGCCCTGACGACCTATGACGAAGTGGTGCGCCGCTATGGCGCCAGTGAGCCCCCGGCGCTGCGGGAAGCGGTCGCCACAGCCCTCCATCGCAAAGGGGTCCTCCTTTGGGAGTTGGAGCGACCTGAGGAGGCCCTGGCGACCTGCGACGAAGTGGTACGCCGCTATGGCGCCAGTGAGCCCCCGGTGCTGCGGGAAGCGGTTGCCACGGCCTTCGTCAACAAGGGAGTGACACTTCGCAGGCTGCGGCGGTTGGAGGAAGCGCTGATGGCCTTCGATGAGGCGGTGCGCCGATTTGAGGAGCTTCCCTTCCCTTTAGACCAGGAGCTGGCCGAGTACGCGCTTCTTGGAAAAGCGTCTCTTGAGTTGGAGTGCCGCAAGCACGAGGCAGCCATCAGGACGGCTGGTCTGGCTCTCGAACAGTGCCGTACGGAATCGCTGGGGAACCGATCTCACGGTCACTTAATCCGTGCCAGGGCAACTCTTGAGAACGGTGATCCCTCTGGCTGCGAGCAAGATATTGAGGCGCTCCTCGCTCTTCTCCCGGAACTGGATTCCTTGCCACGAGAGCCCCTCGATGCATTGATGGAGTTTAGTATTGAGCTTGGGCCGGCGCGTATGCGCGAGTTGATTCAGGGTTCGCCGGCGGCGCCTCTACTGCTACCGCTCACGACAGCCTTGGAACAGGAACTTGGGCTTGAGCCCCGAGTGGCGCGGGAAGTGGATGAGGTCGCCCAGGATATCCGGAAAGAACTGGAAAATTTAAGAAGCGCAAAGCGGCGCGAGAGTCTCAAAACAGAGGAAGAAGAGGGCTGATCGAATGAGCGGTCGTCATGCTTTTCGCGACTTAGAGCGGTTTACGTTAGGCTGTA
>JAAXHF010000069.1 GCA_012271025.1 Deltaproteobacteria bacterium
CCCGGGATGTCTGCCGGTGACTGGGTCGCCCTGGGAGTCGGCCTGTCCCAATGCCTGCTCATCGCCTGGGGCTTGTGGATGATGAACAAGAGCAATGCGAGTCGGGATGCCCAGAACGCCCTACAGCAGCAACGCCATGCAGAAACCATGACCGCCCAGCAGCAGCGCCACGAAGAGAGCATGGCCTTACAGCAACAACGCCACGAAGAGAACATGACCGCCCAGCAGCAGCAGCACGAAGAAGCCATGACTGCTCAGCAGCAGCAGCACGAAGAGAGCATCCTGGCCCTCAAAGAATTGATCAGACGGACAGCGGGCAAAGACGCCTAGAGAAAGCCTGCGGGAGTTCTGCGCCACGCCGGACGGCGTTTCCTTTTCTTGGCGCGCCGTATCTGCTAGCTGAACAGGACAGCAACATAAGAGGAGCAGCCCTATGCGCGATGTGAAAATTGCTGAGATTCCAGACCTGGAGGTCGATCCGGTCACCCTCGATATTATTGAGAGCGCGCTCAAGAACTACCGCTACGAGATGGACGCGGTGCTGTACCGCACCGCCATGTCGCCGGTCATTCGGGAGCAGCACGACGAGTTTCCGATGATCTGCGACCCCAACGGCCGGATGGTCGTCGGCCAGTTCGGCTCGTATATCCGGGAGATGATGGACAGCTTCGACCGTCCGATCTACCCCGGCGATGTCATCCTGCTCAACGACCCGTACCTGTGCGGCGGAGCGATCTCCCACATCAACGATTTTCTGATCCTCGTCCCGGTCTTTGACAACGACGAGCTGATCGGCTGGACCTCGATGTTCGGTCACCAGATGGATGTCGGTGGTCCCCTGCCCGGCTCCTTTCCAACCAACGCCACATCGATCTTTGGCGAGGGGCTGCGCATCCCGCCGGTCAAGCTGTTTGAGCAGGGCGAGCTGAACGAGGACATCCTGAACCTGATCCTCAACAACGTCCGCATCCCGGTCATGAACCGCTCGGACCTGATGGGCATCGTGGCTGGCTGCAAAACCGCCGAGCAGCGGATCAAGGAACTGTGCCAGCGGTTCGGCCGCGACACCTATCTGGCCGCCTGTCAGGCCCTGCTCGACCGCACCCGTCGGGCCATGCAGACGCTGATCGAGCGCAATATCTCGACCGAGCCGCAGTCCTTCGAGGACTATGTTGACGACGACGGGCTGGGCAACGGTCCGTTCAAAATGAAACTCACCATCTGGCGCGAGGGGGACAAGGCCGTCTTCGACTGGACCGGCACCGACCCCCAGGCGGCCGGGCCGATCAACTTCTATCTGAACGAAGGCATGTTCAAGATGTTCATCGGCGTCTATCTGATCATGGTCTACGACCCCCAGATTCTGTTCAACGACGGCTTCTACGATCTGATCGAGTCCCGACTGCCCGACGGCTGCCTGCTGCACCCCACGTTCCCGGCGCCGCTCGGCTGCCGCACCCACGCCCTGGCCCGGCTGTTCGATGTCATGGGCGGCTGCCTGGGTCAGAAGAGCCCCGAGCTGACCACGGCCGCCGGCTACGGCACCAGCCCCCACCTGCTGTACAGCGGCACCGATAAAAACGGGGAGTTCTTCTTCATCATGGAGATCAGCTACGGCGGCATTCCGGGCCGCCCGATGGGCGACGGCATCGACGGCCACTCGTGGTGGCCGCTGTTCACCAATATCCCGACCGAGTATCTGGAGAGCTACTGCCCGCTGCGGGTGGATCGCTACGCCTCGGTGATGGATTCCGGCGGCGCCGGCCTGCATCGCGGCGGCAACGGCATCGACAAATGGTATACCTTTCTGGAACCCGGTGAGATCGGCATTCACGACGACCGCTGGCTGACCCCGCCGTGGGGCATCCTGGGCGGCAAGCCGGGCATGCGGTCGACCAAGATTCTGATTCGCGCCGACGGCAGCCGGGAGGTCCTGCCCTCGAAGTGCGACCAGATCAAGGTCGAGCCGGGCGACCAGCTGATCTACCAGACGGCCGGCGCCGGCGGCTGGGGAGATCCGCTGCAACGGGAAGCCGAGAAAGTGCGCAGCGATGTGGCCCGCGAGTTGGTGTCGGCTGACAAGGCGCGGCGCGACGGGGAGTTCTTCTTCATCATGGAG
>JAAXHF010000708.1 GCA_012271025.1 Deltaproteobacteria bacterium
CGGCGGCGGCCAGAAAGGCCGTGCCCAGATTGATCAGCAGCCAGGGCAGGCGCTTGCGCACGGCGAATCCCGCGCTGGAGAGAGCCCCTTCGTCTTTACCGGCGCCGGTAACGCTGACCAGATCGGCGCTGTATTCCTCCTCGAATTCCGGCATGAGCTGGTTGAGTTGCAAGACGCCGATCGGCACCTCGCCGATGTCCACCACGGCCAGGCTGGTCAACTTGCTTCGTTTCATGGTCTCGACCACCTCGGCCTGGGTGGCGAAGGCGGAAACCCTGGCGGGCGGTCCCTGGACGAGCGAGCCCAGCGTGGATTCGGGGTCGGCCAGAGCAGCCCGGTAGAGAGGAACGGCCCCGACCAGCCGACCGGCGCCGTCCACCACGAACAGATTGAAAATGCTCCTGCCGCGGTGGGTGGCTCGCATTCGTTCCAGGGCGTTACGGACACTGGTTGTGGCGCCGAACACGGCAATTCTGGGGTCTCTGAGCCTGCCGGCGCTGGCCGGGGGGTAATCCAGCAGCCTGCGCAGCTCAGCCGCCTCTACGGCAGACATGTGCCGCAGCACCTCCTCCCGCCTTGATGGCGACAGCCCCCCCAGCAGCGCCACGGCCTGCGCCGGCGCCAGATGGGGCAGCAAAGCGCCGGCAGTGGCGGGTTCGGAATTGGAAAGGATGTCGAGCGCTATGGTGGCCGGCAACCTCCCAAACGCCCGGGAACAGGTCCGGGGAGCGATCCCGGAAAGGACTTCGCCCGCCTCCCGGCTCGAAATGGATTCGAGGTAGTCGGCTGCCTCGCCCGGGTAACGCTTGAAGAAATCGTCTGCGAGACGCTGTTCGATGTCGGAGTCAGCGCTTGCCATGGGCACTGTTTCTCATCCTGCGGTCCGTCAGGGGAGCAACGCTGAAGCCTTCCACCATTCTCCACAGACCAAGCCAGTAGAGTTCCCCAAGAGCGGCTACAAGGCTTGCCGCCGGGGGCAGAGACTTGGAGTGGGCCCCGGATTGGAACATGTCTGCGGTCAGGATTCCGCTGAACGCTCCCGAAGGGTCTACAACCGCTATAAAAGCTGCACGGCGCCACCTCTCACCGGCCAGCGCCGAGATGGGGGCTGCGTCCGGCACGGTGCGCACGGCCGCCGGAGGCAATGCCCCCACGGTAGATTCCCCGGGGGCGCATAGCAGCCTGCCGGGTTCCACCGTGCCGACCACGCGCCGGGAACGGTCGACCACCACCACGGCCGCGGGGACCGATTCTCCTCGCTTGCAAAGGTGGTCGGTGGCCTGCGCCACTGTCCAGTCGTCAAACAGGACCGGCACTTTGTCGTTCGCCAGAGCCCCGGCTGAGTGCGGCGCTCGCCGGACAGCCCCGCGG
>JAAXHF010000481.1 GCA_012271025.1 Deltaproteobacteria bacterium
CCGTTTTACCACTCGTTGCCCCTTACCCGCCCGCTGGCCCAGCGGAATGTCTTTGAGGCGCAGCTGTCTGCGCCTGTCGTCGGGACCGCACACCGTCACCCCGGCGCCCGGCGGCGTGGTGACCGCGCCGACGCAGCGGTCGTCCTTATCCAGCCGCATGAGGATCACCCCCCGGCCGGCCCCGGACAGCTCTGAAACCTCGTCGGCCGGGAAGGCCAGCAGCTTCCCGCCCCGCGTCGCGCACACTGCCCTGGCGTGGCGGACCGGCTCGATGGACACGACCTCGTCTCTGGCCGCCAGGCGGGCGATCTTGCGGCCGTTGCGGGTCGTCTCTTCGAGATTGGGCCGAAACCGAAAGCCCAGTCCCCGGGCCGTGGCCAGCAGGTAGACCGGGCCGGCCGGGACGGTGTCGGTCGGCGCTGTCCCGAACAGTTCGGCCTGACCGTTAGCGGTCGCCGAGCCGTTGCTGGCTGGACCGGGCGGCGCCGCGTCGCGGACGACGCGGGCGGTGATGATCCGCTCCTGGTCCTGAAAGTGGAACACGGTCTGGATCGGTTCGCCATAGCCGGTCGAGGCCGGCACGTCGTGGATTTTGAGCACGTACAGGCCGCCCTTGTTGGTGAACAGGGCCAGCCGGTCGCGGGTCGTGCCGCTCAGAATCGCCTGGATGCCGTCGCCCTCGCGCAGCCGGGTGGTGGTCGGGTCCTTGAGTTCGCGCACGCGTTTGATCCAGCCGTCGCGGCTGAGGACGACCGTGGCCTCTTCGTGGACGATATACGCTGCGGGGTCGTAGCTGAGTTCTTCGCCGGCCCGCGTGCGCCGTTTATTGCCGTAGCGCTTGCTCAGCTCGCGCAGCTCGTCACCAATCACGGCCCAGCGCCGGGTCTCGTCGGCCAGCAGGCCGCGCAGCTCGCCGGCGCGTTTCTCCTTGGCGGCCTGCTCGGTACGAATCTTGTCGATTTCCAGCCGCGCCAGCTGGTACAGGCGGATGTCGAGAATGGCCTCGGCCTGCGCTTCGTCAAGCCCAAAACCGGCTATGAGCTTGTGGCGGGCGTCCTGGCGCGACTCTGCGGCGCGAATGGTCTGAATCACCGCATCGAGCCGGTCGGCGATCAGGGCCAGACCGGCCAGGATGTGCAGGCGGGTCTCCAACTCGGCCAGCTCATGGCGAAGGCGTTTGGTGACGACTTCGAGCCGGAAGTCGAGAAAGTGGCGACACAGGTCTCTGAGGCTGGCCCTGAGCGGCTGGCCGACCGACGGGTTGGCGGTTGGGACCAGACAGGTCAGGTTGACCGTATACGAGATCTGGAGCGGCGTGTGGCGACACAGGTAGGCCAGGGCCAGCTCTTCGGGGCTGTCGCCCTTGAGTTCCAGCACAATGCGGATATCGTCGGTGGATTCGTCGCGTACATCGACAATCTGGGGGACTTTGCGCTCGACCACCAGCTCGGCAATCTTTTCGACCAGCTGGGCCTTGTTGACGGTGTAGGGCAGGGAGCTAATCACCACCTGGCGCTTGCCGCGCGGCAGCGCTTCGACCTGCCACTCGCCGCGCAGCTTGAGCGTGCCCTGACCGGTTTCGTACAGCTGGCGCAGCTCGGCTCTGGAGGTCAGGATTTCTCCCCCGGTCGGAAAGTCCGGGCCTTTGATCGAACGCAGCAGGCCGGCGGTGCTGATGTCCGGGTTCTTCAGCATGGCCAGCAGGGCGCCCACCACCTCGTGAAAATTATGCGGCGGGATGTTGGTCGCCATGCCGACGGCGATGCCGCTGGCGCCGTTCAGCAACAGTTGGGGGATGGCTGCGGGCAGCACGACCGGTTCCTCAACCGTGGCGTCGTAGTTCGGGCGGTAGGGAATCGTGTTGCCGCGCAGATCCCGGAACAGCTCCTCGGCCAGGGGGGCTAGCTTGGCCTCGGTGTAACGCATGGCCGCAGCGTTATCGCCGTCCAGCGAGCCGAAATTGCCCTCGCCGTGCACCAGCGGGTAGCGCAGGGAAAAGGGCTGGGCCAGGCGGACCATGGCGTCATACGCGGCCTGGTCGCCGTGGGGGTGATATTTGCCCAGCACCTCGCCGACGACCGCCGCGGATTTGCGCGGTCGGGCGTTCCCGCCCAGGCGCAGGTTTTGGAACATGGCGTACAGCAGCCGCCGCTGGACGGGTTTCAGCCCGTCGCGCACGTCGGGCAGCGCCCGTGAGGTAATGACGCTCAGGGCGTAGTTCAGATAGCGCTGTTCGGCCTGCTGGCCCAAGTCTGCCGGGAGAATCCGCTCTGCCACCGCCGACTGTTTCATACATCCTCCTCCACCGGCGAATTATAGGCGAAATTATGGCGAAAGTTAAATAACGCTGTGGCTGATCTTTCCGCTGAAACCGCGCTCGGTCAAGGGTGCCGGGGTGGAAGAGTATGTCGAGCCAAAGCGAAGGATTCTGTAAGCGGCTGACTTTTCTTGGCTTTTGGACCTGGGAAGTCGAGCCCGTCTGGCGGAGAAGGAGTTTCTGGTAAGCTTGGTGAGAAACGTCACCTGTTGAGAGGAAGGTGGAAGCCATGAGCGTGATACGGAACGAGGCGCAGTACGATCAAGCCGTCGAGCAGCTCAACGCTCTGATTGACGAAATCGGGACGGACGAGACCCATCCGCTGTATGAACTCCTGGATACCTTGGGTACCCTCGTCCACGCCTATGAAGAGCAGCATCACCCTGTCCCGGATTGCAGCGGGCGGGAGATGCTGGGCTTCTTCATGGAGGAGCATGGACTCAAGCAAGCTGACCTGCCTGAAATAGGCTCACAAGGGATTGTTTCCGAGGTCTTGAGCGGGAAGCGAGAGCTGAACGTCCGACAGATTCGCGCCCTTGCCAAGCGGTTTCATGTCTCGCCCGCCGTGTTTCTCTGAGGAGGGCGGAATCCTTCTTGAGAAAAATGGGCGACCCAGTAGAAGGTATCGGCAAAGACCTGTTTCACGCCGATTTCTTTGGAAGGCCGTAGATATAATGGTCGTGCTGTTCGGCCGCGTCAGTCGGCAGTGCATCGACCACCAGCTGCGGCACGTCGCTCATGATGTCTTCGAAGACTTCCCATATCGGGCGAACTTGCTCAGGCGAGAGGGCTCCATTCGGCTCTGCTTGCTCGGCCAAGCGCTCAAGGAAAGCCTTGACGGCTTCGCGTACGGCCTTATCCCCGGTCTTTTCTGCAAGATCGGCAAGGAGCTGCTTATCCGTCCGGCTCAGCTGTGTTGGGTCAATCGCCATGGCCCGGCATCTCTCTCGTTTTCCTTCGTATATGAGAAAACCGCACTGTGAGCAATCGCGCCACGATGCGACTCATCCGAAATGCGGCATGACTTTATCGGCAAACAACTGCATGCTGCGCTTGACCTGCTCGTGGGGAATCAGGCCACCGGTATTGAACCAGCACAGCATCCGACCCATGTTAAACTCTTCTTCCAGGCTCTTGAGACGCTCCACGCACGCCTTGGGCGTGTCGTACACCGCCATGGCCTCGCACACCTGCTCGAAGGTGGTCCGGCGCAGGCGGTCGGCCGCCTCTTGCAGTAAACGGCTCTGGTCCGAGCCGTCGTCCTGAATCGGCGGAAAGGCGTTGATGACCGACTGAATGAAGCGCATGATGCTCGGCTCGACGATGTCCCGGATTTGGGCGGCACTCTCGCCGACGAAGACCGGCGACAGCAGGGTCAGGGTCTCCCGGTCCGAGCCCTGATGCCCGGCCGCGCGGTAGGCCCGGCGGTAGAGGGGAATCAGTTCGCGCAGCTTGGCAAAGGTATTGACCTGTGAGGCCGAGAGAATGGAGTAGCCCAGACGACCCATCAGCTCGTAGGTTTCGGCCGTATTGGCCGCCACATGAACGGCCGGATGCGGCTGCTGCACCGGTTTGGGCACCACGGACAGGTCTTCGATCTGAAAAAAGCGGCCGTTGTACGAGAAGCGCTCCTGTGTCCAGGCCCGCAAAATGATCTCCAGGCCCTCCAGCAGCCGCTCCCGACTCTCTTCCTGAGGGATGCCGAAGCCGGCAAAGTGGGACGGGAACACCCCTCTGCCGATGCCGAACTCCACCCGGCCGTTGCTGAGCGTATCCAGGCTGGCGACCTCCTCGGCCACCCGGACCGGATGCGACAGCGGCAGCAGGATGATCCCGATACCGAGCCGCATGGTCCGGGTGCGTTCCGCCAGCGCGGCCAGCCACAGCAGCGGAGACGGCAGCAGGGAAAATTCGGCGTTGAAATGCTGCTCGACCGGCCAGACCGACTCAAAGCCGAGCGTCTCTCCATACACGGCTTGGTCCAGAGAGGTGCGGTAGCGTTCGACGACGGTTTCGTGCGGCGCGTGGGGGAGTTGGTAGTGGAGTCCGAATTTCATGGCGTATCCTTCGCGTTGCCAGAATCGCGCTGCGGCCGGGCCGTTCTGGGGTTGTCTGGTGTATGTATCTAGGCCGACACGGGCCTCAGGGCTGCTCCACCAGCCGCAGGCCGAGAATGCCGGCGATAATCAGCCCGATGCACACGAGCCGCGCGGCGTCGCGCGATTCGCCAAACAGCAGCATGCCCAGCAGCGCCGTGCCGGCCGCCCCGATGCCGGTCCACACCGCATAGGTCGTGCCGACCGGCAGGGTTTTCAGCGCGTAGGACAACAGCCAGAAGCTGATCATCATCGCGCCTATGGTCAGGACACTCGGCCACAGGCGGCTGAAGCCGTCCGAGTATTTCAGGCCGACCGCCCACACCATCTCAAACACACCGGCGATGAACACGGACAACCAGGCCATAGGAAAACTCCCTCACCCCAACCCCTCTCCCAGCGTGTGATGCAAATTACAGCGTCCACCGATAGGCTGCCCGGAGACCCCTCACCCCAACCCCTCTCCCTCAAGGGGAGAGGGGCTTTTTTACCCTCGCCC
>JAAXHF010000161.1 GCA_012271025.1 Deltaproteobacteria bacterium
GATCCCGCCCCACAGGCTCAGTTCGATGTCTCCAATCTGTAGCGGGCGACCCAGGGCCTGCTCGGCCTGGGCCAGCAGCCGGTCTTTATTGGCCTCGATCAGACTGTTGAGATTCGACACGGCAAACGCCAGCAGGCCGCCGATCAGGAGCAGCAGGATCAGACCACCGAGCACCAGTTTTCGCATGTCAGCCGTCTTTCCGTGCTTCGGTGATAAGCGGCAGCAGGTCTGGAATATGGCGAATGACGTGTTGGGGCTGCGGCTCGCGGTCGGGTGGCGGCTGATCATCCCGGGACCAGATCAGGACCGACCGCAGCCCCAGCCGGTTGGCGCCGGCAATGTCCTGGTCCAGCGAGTCGCCGACAAAGAAGGCCTGCTGCGGCTCACAGCCAGCCTGCTCCAGGGCGCGGCGAAAGATGCCCGGGTCGGGCTTGCACGACCGGGCCTGCTGGCTGGTCAGCAGCGCGTCAAAATACGGCGCCAGGCCGCTCAGCTGCATCATATGACTGAACTGGTCATCGTCCACATTGCTGACGATGCCAAGGTGGAGTCCTTTGCTGCGGAGGGCGCGAAGCGTGTCTTGGACGCCGTCCCGCAGGACGAAATCTTGTGTCCGGCGTGCGAACTGCGCCGCCCGGTAGCGGCCGAGCAATTCGGTGCTGAGGCTCACCCCGTAGGCCCTGGCCAGACCGTGCAAGACCGCATCGAACAAGTCACGGTGCAGATAATACGGGCGGTCCAGGTAGTCGTAAAAGACGCGCTTGAGTTCCGCCCGATAAGTCCGCCGGATGTCCCGCTCGTCGGCCTCGATGCCCGCCCAACGGGCGAGGTCAATCAGGGTCTCCCGCTCGCCCGCAGCCAAGGTTTCATAGTCAAAAAGCGTTCCGCCGAAGTCAAACAGCACGGCTCGAACCGCAGCCATCGCAGCCTCCTCTCCAAGCCAAGCTCCTGGCTAGGCTCTCGAATCTGACACATTCGGTTGCGTCGTGCCAGCGACCCGAGGATATGAAAAGTCAAAGGTCAAAGGTCAAAACTTTTGCCTTTTGACTTTTGATCTGTCTTTTGTTTCACTGCATCCATGTTTTTCCGTCTGTTCCTGCTGTTCACCCTCGTGCCCCTCGTTGAACTCTACCTGCTGATTACCATCGGCACCTACCTGGGGGCTGGCCTGACCATCCTGCTCGTCCTCGGCACGGGCATGGCCGGGGCGTATCTGGCCCGGCTGGAGGGCTGGCGGACGTGGCGCAAGATCCAGACCGAGTGTCAGCGGGGGGCGACGCCGGCGAATGAGTTGATTGACGGGGTCCTGATTCTGGCTGCGGGCGTGCTGCTGATTACGCCCGGCGTGTTGACCGACGCAATCGGGCTGGGCCTCCTGTTTCCGCCCACCCGCAGCGCCCTCAAGCGGTCCATCCGCCGGGCTCTCGAAAAACGTCTCCAGCCGACCCACATTGAGGTCCATTTCGACCGTTTGTCCTAGCGCTTCGCGCTGAACCAGCGCTGCGGAAAGAGCATGTCCGTGCCGTTCGCCGATCATGCCGGGTTTGGATTTGTCCGGGTCGCGGCGGCTTCGCCGTCCGTCCGGGTTGCCGACTGTGGCTTTAACGCCTGGCGTATCCTGGCCCTGATGGAGCGCGCCCAGGACCAGGAGGTCGCCATCCTGGTTTTTCCCGAGCTGTGTCTGACCGGCTATACCTGCGCCGACCTGTTTCA
>JAAXHF010000235.1 GCA_012271025.1 Deltaproteobacteria bacterium
TAGTCGCGCGTCTGCTCGCCGTCGCCATGAATCACCGGCTGTTCTCCGGCCAGCAGACGCTGGCTGAAAATCGCCACCACTCCGGCCTCGCCGTGCGGGTCCTGACGTGGACCGTAGATGTTGGCGTAGCGCAGCGCAACATACGGCAGCCCGTATGCGGCATGATAAAAAGACAAATACTGCTCGCCGCTGAGCTTACTCACGCCGTAGGGGCTGATCGGCCGGGTAGGATGACTTTCATCGGCCGGAAACACCTGCTGCTCACCGTACACCGTTCCGCCCGACGAGGCAAAGATAACCTTGCCCACCCCGGCCTGGCGAGCGCCTTCGAGCACGTTCAGCAGGCCGAGGATATTCACCCGGGCGTCAAACAGCGGATCGGCCACCGAACGCCGCACGTCCATCTGCGCGGCGTGGTGGTTGACGACCCCGATTTTTTCTTCGCGCAGCAGACGCCGCACGTCCGGGTCTTGAATGGCGGCTCGGACAAAACGCGCCCGGGGGTGGAGGTTTTCACGCTTGCCGGTCGATAGGTCGTCAACCACAACAACCTCATGACCGGCTGCAATATAGGCGTCCACAACATGGGAGCCGATGAACCCCGCCCCCCCGGTCACCAAAATCCGCATACCTACTCTTCCTGTCCCGTACCCGCCTAGTCGTGTTCGAGTCTGTCCCGAAAATAGGCAATGGTCTGTCTAAGTCCGGTTTCGAGGGGGACTTGGGGTTGCCACTCCAGCACGCGCCGCGCCAGACGAATATCCGGTTGGCGCACCTGAGGATCGTCGGCCGGCAGCGGTCGGAAGGCAATCCGGCTGCGGCTGCCGGTCAGGGCGATAATCAGCTTGGCGAAATCCAGCACCGACATCTCCTGGGGATTGCCGAGATTGACCGGTCCGTCATAGTCCGAGCGCAGCAGCCGGCAGATCCCCTCGACCAGATCCGCAACAAAGCAAAAGCTGCGGGTCTGGCTGCCATCGCCATACACGGTCAGGTCCTCGCCCCGCAGAGCCTGGGAAATAAAATTGGGCACCACCCGACCGTCTCTGAGCCGCATCCGCGGCCCATACGTGTTGAAGATGCGCCCGATCCGCGTCTCAAGGCCGTGGCTGCGCTGATAGGCCATGACCAGCGCTTCGGCGAAGCGTTTGGCCTCGTCGTACACCCCGCGCGGCCCGATGGGATTGACGTTGCCCCAGTAGTCCTCTGTCTGGGGATGGACGAGCGGGTCGCCGTAGACCTCGGA
>JAAXHF010000140.1 GCA_012271025.1 Deltaproteobacteria bacterium
GGGATTCTTGGTGCTGGTGCTGGCCCACAGCAGGCGTTGTGGCCGGGCGCCCCGCTCGGCCAGACGTTGCCAGCGCTGGCTGGCGATGATGTCTTGATAGGCGGCATAGGCCGTCTTGGCATTGGCAATGGCTGCGGTGCCGAGCAGCTGCTCAATGTGGGAGCGCTGAGCCGTATCCTGGGCAGAACCGAGGGCTGCGTTCAGCCGCTCATCAATGAGGGAGTCGAGCCGGCTGACAAAAAAGCTGGCCACACTGCTGACCGTGTCGAGGTCTCCGTCCTTGGCGCTCAGTTGCTCCAAGCCGGCAATATAGGCGCTGGCGACCGCCTCATACATCTCGACTGCGAACAGCAGGGTGACGTTGATATTGGTGCCTTCGCTGATCAGTTGGGTGATGGCCGGAACACCGGCCTGGGTGGCCGGGACTTTGATCATGACATTCTCACGGTCAATCGCCGACCGCAGCCGCCGTGCCTCTTCGATCGTCCCGTGCGTATCGTGCGCCAGATGGGGCGAAACCTCGAAGCTGACATAGCCGTCTTGTCGGTTCGTCTCGTGGTAGATTGGCGCCAGGACATCGGCGGCCATCTGAATGTCCTGGATGGCCAGCCGTTCGTAAATGTCTTTGCTCGTGCCGACCCCCTGTTCGACCAGGGCCCGCATGGGTTGGTCGTAGTCGGCGCTCTTGGACAGGGCCTTCTCGAAAATCGCCGGGTTGGAGGTAACGCCACACACCCCGTCGTGTTCGACCAGGGCGTGCAGCTCGCCCGAGGTAATCAGACTGCGTCGAATATTGTCATACCAGATGCTTTGGCCGAGGTAGTAGACCTCTCGCAGCGGGTTTTCCATGCCTCCCCCCTCTTCAGTCGTGCCCGAGTGCGTCAAGAAGAAACGTGTCGTCCTCTGGCATGGGTATGCTTGACACGTTTCCTCTTCGGAGTGAGCGGCCCGCTCACTCATCCCTACCACTTACCGCACCTGCTCTGACAGCACAATCCTGTTCGGCGGGCGAGACCAGTTGCGGACGGTCTCGGGCGGCGTCAACAATGCAGAAAAACCCGAACGGCTCGTCGCCCAGCGCCAGAAATTGATGCGGCGTCCACGGCGCGACATAGACCGTGTCGAGCGGCTGCATCTCGTGGCCGGTTGCGCCGAGTATCGCTCTACCCCGACCGCGCACGGCAATCACCACATGCGCGTGCCGGTGTTTTTCCAGGCTGGAGTGGCCGCCCGGTGAGATCTCAAAATAGCGCACATGGAAGTGGGTGGCCTCCGAGCGGTCGCCAACCAGAACCTGACGAATGATGCCCCGCCACTCGCGGCCAGACTCCTGGCCCGATTTATACGCCTGTGCCTGAACGCCGTCCCACCCATAGCCCTCGTCGGTCGGGCGGCCGGCCTGAAAACGGGACAAACGGGTCGGCGGGCGTGCCATGCAGCACCTCAGGGAAACTCGATGATTGTTTTCAGTGAATCCTGCGCCGCAGCCGCGTTTTGATAGGCGTCATGAATCGCGGCGAAGGGGAAGCGGTGGGTGATGAAGCGTTCGGACTGAATGACGCCGGTGCCGATCAGCCGCAGGGCTTCACGGGTGTCATTTGGCCCGCACGAATAGCTGGGGACGAGACTGACTTCGTTAAAATACAGCTCGTAGGGAGCAATCGGCAGTCTGGCCTCGGGGGTGCTGGTGGTGAACAGCAGGACGGTGCCGCCCTTTGCCGCACAGCGGATGCCCAGCTGCATCGCCTCGACCGTACCCGGACCGACAATGACCAGCTCGGCCATCTCGCCCACGGTATAGTCTCGAACCGCATCTTCGACCGGGCCGTCGGCCGGGTCAAACGCGGCGTCGGCCCCGAGTTCGAGCGCTTTGGCCCGACGGTAGGCCACGAAATCGGCTCCCATGACCGTATCCGCGCCGGCATGCCGGGCCAGGGCGACATTCAGCTGACCCATGATACCGAGGCCGATGACACACACGCTGTCGCCGGCCCGCAGCCGGGCGCGACGCAGGGCTTTGACCGCGCAGGCCGTGGGTTCGATCAGCGAGCCGTCGGCAAACGACAAGTCGGCCGGAAGGCGCAGGGTGTCACCCGCCAGGTTCTCTTGAGGAACCAGAAAATACTCGGCCATGCCGCCGGGAATGATACGCGAGGAGCGCCAGGTCGAACACTGCACGAAGTCGCCCCGTCGGCAGGCCCGACAGCCAAAGCACGGTGCGTGGTGATGGATGAAAACCCGGTCGCCGGGCCGAAAATCCGAGACCTCCGACCCGACCTCGACAATCTCTCCGGCCGGCTCATGACCAAAGACGACGGGCGCCTTTTTTTCGATATACCAGGCCATCACGTCGCCCGAGCAGATGCCGCACGCCCGGGTTTTGATCAGTGCCTGGCCCGGCCCGACACTGGGGACGGGCTCTTCCTCAAAACGGATATCGTGTGCGGTGTACAGCCGGGCGACTCTCATGCCGACAGCATCCACTTGGCCATGGTCAGCATATCTCGGGGGCTTTCGGGCAGCTTGCGCATCACCGACGCTTCAAAGCCGGAATGCATGAAACAGTTCTGACACGCCTCATCCTCGCGCCTCTCCCAATAGTCCCAATCAACCCCATTCCAGAAGGCGTCCCAGGTCTGGAAGTAGCGTTTGCCGACCAGATAACACGGGTCTTTCCAGCCAAACGGCGTGCGGGTGACATTGCCCCACGGCGTGCATGGATAGTCACGCTTGCCCGCCGCAAATTCCAGGAACAGCGGGGTCAAAGAGATGGGGTAGCGCTTGGACAGGGCGAGGACGGTCTCGAACTTGCGATGGATCTCGTCGCGGTACAGAAAGTGGTTTTCCTTGACGTTCTCGTAGTGATAGCCGGGCGAGATCATGATGCCGTCGACGCCCAGCCCGGTCAGCAGCTCGCACATCTGTTCGATTTCGTCCATGCTGGTTTCACGGAAGATGGTCGTGTTGGTACACACCGAATAGCCGAGCTGCTTGCCGCGCTGAATCATGGCGATGGCCTGGTCGAAAACCCCCTCCCGGGCGCACACAAAATCGTGCGTTTCGCGCAGCCCGTCGAGATGGACGTTGATCGACAGACGTTTGTGAGGGCTGCCCTTCTCATAGAAGCGGTCGAGCAGAATGCCGTTGGTGCACAGGTAGATGTGCCGTTTACGGCTGATAATGCCGGCCACCAGCTCCGGCAGCTCGGGATACACGGTGGGCTCTCCGCCGCAAATCGAGACGACCGGAGCGCCCGACTCATCGACCGCTTGCAGGCTTTGTTCCAGGCTCAAACGATCCTTGAGATCGCCCATATGGCGTTCCGGGGTGCAACCGACACAGGCCAGATTGCAGGTGTAGAGCGGCTCGAGCATCAGCACGACCGGGTAACGCTGTTGGCCCTGCAGCTTGTTCTTCAGCTGCCATTTGAGCATGTCTGTAGTGATGTGTAGCGGAAACCGCATTCTCTTGTCTTTCCCCCCTGACCGTTTGGTCAGCGCATACTATCGGTGTGCGCCCGATCTGGCAAGAGCGCCGAGGACGCCCTTCAGCTGGAGCGTGATTCGCCCGCCCAGCGCTTTACAAGACCGGACAGCTTGGTCACAATGA
>JAAXHF010000253.1 GCA_012271025.1 Deltaproteobacteria bacterium
CAGGGCGCGCTTTCCCCGCTTGCCTGTTTGCATAGCAGGCAAGCGGGGAAAGCGCGCCCTGTTCCTGGTCAGCCTGCTTGCGCCGCTTCTGATCGGCGGAAGCGTGGCCTGGTTCGGCTATCGGGCTCTGATGACACCGGGTCCGCCGTTGCCTCAACCCGTCCGTTTCTTTGTCCAAAACGGTTCCCCACTGGACGCCATCGCCCGCCACCTGCATACCGAAGGCATGCTGAACCAGGTCTGGGTCTTTCGCCTGTGGGCCCGCTGGAGCGGTATGGATAGACACATCAAGCCCGGCGAATACCTCTTTCCCAAAGCGCTCTCTCCCCTGGAGCTGCTCACACGGCTGAGTCAGGGCCAACTCGTGCGCCGGACCGTCACGATTCCCGAGGGATTCAGCTTGGTGCAGATCGCTCACCTGCTCGAACAGCGGGGATTCGGCGCGGCTGAGAGCTTTGTGTGTCTGAATGCCGACCCCGAGTTCCTGGCCGACTGGAGACTGCCCGCCAACAGCCTCGAAGGCTATCTCTACCCGGCCACCTATCAGTTCTCGGCTCGGGCTCCGGCCCGAGAAATCCTGGGCCGGATGATCGCCCGCTTTTATGCCGCCTGGGATCCGGTTCTGGAGCGCCGGGCCGCCGAACTGGGATTGAGCCTGCACGAGGTCGTCACCCTGGCCTCGATTGTCGAAAAAGAGACCGGCCAGGTCGCTGAGCGCCCGCTGATCGCGGCGGTGATCCACAATCGGCTCAATAGAGGCATTCGACTCCAGTGTGACCCGACCGTTATCTACGGCATCAAAAATTTTGACGGAAACCTCACCCGCCACCACCTGCAAACCCCGACACCGTATAACACGTATGTGATCCGTGGCCTGCCGCCGGGCCCGATTGCCAACCCCGGCTTGGCCGCCCTGCGGGCCGCCCTGTACCCGGCCAACACGGACTATCTGTACTTTGTGGCTCGCGGTGATGGCACCCATCATTTTTCGGTCAGCCTGGCCGAGCACAATCGGGCTGTCCGGCGTTTTCAAAGACGGCGCTCCTGAGACACGCCCATGGCTCGGCACCAGCTTGCGTTCACGCTGATCGACAGGACGGCCCAGCACCTGCGTCGCCAGCGGCGTCTCAACGTCCTGGGCTTCTTTCTGCCCCTGGGGGTGGCTCTCGGTCTGGGCGGCGGCCTGCTGCTGGCAAGCGTGTCCTGGCCGCTCGGCCTGCTGCTGGCTCCCCTCGGGGGCTGGGCGTTCTTCCTGTGGACGGCTCTGCGGCATACCCGACACGACGCCGAACACCACAGCGCAGCCGCGCTGCTGGATGAAAGAACGCTGGGCAAAGAGCGCTTTCTGACCCTGGCAACTCTCTCGCAGACTCAAGCACCCACCTTATTGCCCCTGCTGGAGCGTGACACGGACAAGCGGGCGACGTTTTTTGTTCCAAAACGGGATGTGCCGTTTCGGTGGGACAGGCGTGTGCCGCTCGGCCTGCTGGTGTCCGGCCTGTGTGTGGCCGGGGCTTTTGGCCTGTTCGTGCTGTCGTCCCAGCCCATTTCTGCCCTGCTTCCGCCCCCTCTCGACCTGTCTCAACAGCCCCTGCACCTGGCCGAGCTTGAAAAAAAAGCCCGTGAGCTGGCCACCCAAGGCGAAACCCGACCGGAGAGAGAAGCGGGCGCTGAGTTGCTCTCCCTGGTCGCAAGGCTCAAGGCACCGGAGCTGAGTCCCCAGGAAAAGGAACGTCTCATCAAAGAGACACAGCAGCGCCTCAGGCTCAACATTCAGCTCCCGCAACTCCTGTCGATTGACCTGCTGGCCACCGCCGGCCGGCACGAACAGGATGGGGCGGGCGGCGACCAGCAGTCGCAAGGAGACCGCAAGAACTCCTCGGCGGCTGAAGGGGCCGGCCAAGAGCCGGGCCGGCGAGATGACAAGCCTGCGGCGGGCGGCCGCAACCGTCAGGCCGAACCGCCCCAACAGGCGGGTGGCGGCATTCGATTTGAGCCGCCCGAACAACACGGCGACAAGCAATCCCAATCCGACCCAGGGACAGGCGGGACGCGGCGGGCGGCCGCCCAACACGACCCCGCACTCCGCGCCCAGGGGGGAGACCCGGATAGCCCCGGCGGGCAGCGAGGCCAAGACCCCAGTACGCCCAGCCTCCGGCCCGACCCCAACCGCACCCAGCCCACGGGTAGCGGCACTGGTCCCGGCCAGGGGCCAGCCCCGCGGTTCGGCCGAGCGGGAGAAAAAGTGGGCGGGTTTTTGACCAAAGATGTGCGCTTTGTCAAAGTCCGGGTCCCGGCCGGGGACACGGGCCACAGCGACACTGGGGAACGCACCGCCAACACCAGCCCGGCTCAGCCCATCACGCCCTACAGCAACGCCCCGCTCACCGACCAGGCCCACGACCCGACCCCGGCCGGCCAGCCCATTCCTCTGGAGTACCGGCCCATTCTCGACAACGAGTAAATGGAGGACACGTTTACTCTTTAAGGCTGACGGTTGAGCAAGAAGAGAGTATCGTCCAGTAGTACACAATGACTCACCCAGACGAAGACCGCATACAGCGCTTTTGTCAGCTCTTCAGCGCACTGGAGGAAGAGGTCAGGCGCGTCATTGTCGGCAATCGGGAGATTGTGCGCAAAGTGCTGACCGCCTTTTTTGCCGGCGGGCATGTGTTGCTCGAGAGCGCGCCCGGTTTGGGCAAAACCCTGCTGATGAAATCTCTGAGTCAAGCAGTGACCCTGGGCGCCAAGCGGATTCAGTTCACCCCCGACCTGATGCCGTCGGATATTGTGGGCACGGAGGTCTTGTCCGAGAGCCACGGCGAGCGGTCTTTTGCATTCAAACCGGGGCCGGTCTTCACCCACATCGTGCTGGCCGACGAGGTCAACCGGGCCACGCCCAAAACCCAGTCGGCCATCCTGGAGGCCATGGAAGAACACCAGGTCTCGGTGTTTGGCCAGACGCACCGCCTGGCCCCGCCCTTTTTTGTCATGGCGACCCAGAATCCGATTGAAATTGAGGGCACCTATCCGCTGCCCGAGGCTCAACTCGACCGCTTTTTGTTCAAGCTGATCATTCACTCGCCCAGCAGCGCGGAACTGACCGAGATTCTCAACCGGACGACCACCGATACACACGCCGAGGTGCGCCCCCTGCTCGGCTCTGAAGAACAGGCCGCGACCGAGGTCGAACAGCTGAAGGGACTCGTCCGCGAAGTCTTACTGGCGCCGCCGCTGAACCACTACATCGCCCGCCTGATCGCCTCGGCCACCCCGGGCAATGCCGAGGCCCTGCCCGAGGTCAACCAGTATGTCCGCTTTGGTCCCAGCCCGCGCGGTGCGCAAGCGATGACCCTGGGAGCCAAGGTCAACGCCCTGTTGGATAAGCGGGTGAACGTCAGCTACGACGATATTGTCGATGTGGCCCTGCCCGCCCTGCGCCACCGCTGTCTGCTGAACTTTCAGGCCGAGGCCGAGGGCGTGCAGGCAGATACGCTTATTGAGGCCCTGCTGCAAAAGGTGGACAGAACCTGAAGCCGGTCGTCAGTCTTCCACGATCAGCTGGCCATGCACGTGGGCCGGGTGCAGCTGACACCGGATATCAAAAATCCCGGCCTTGTCGGCCGTAAACTCGACCGTCTTTTTCTCGCCGTGATTAACCACCGTCTCGACCTCGAAGGCCGGGATCGCGAAACCGTGGTTGGGCGGGTCACCGGGAATATTGTTGATGACGGTGACCGAAACCGTGTCTCCCTGGGACACGGCCAACACCGAAGGCAGGAACATCTTCGAGCCCTCATACAACACATTCACGACGGTGAACTTGCGAACCGCGTCCTGGGCCGCAAGGGGCGTGGCCCACGAAACGAAGATCACAAGGCTGAGAGCCAACCCACATGTCCGCCAATATGATCGTTTAGCCATCACTTCCATGGTGTCGTGTACCTCCCGGCAGAGTCAGTAAAAGAGCGGAATGGCCTCATCTCGTCTGAATTCATCCAATCTCATCTTGGAGAAATCAGTCATCCCCAATCTCTTTTCCGGGTAGTCAGCCATAAGCGCCATGGTTTTGCAACGCCCCGAGCGGCGCGGTCCCACCCATCCCGTGCCGCTGCGGCCGACCACCCTCTGCTTTCCGGTGCATTCTTGCTAGAATGGCCGGCCATGCAGCGGGAAGGCACATTTCAGCTCGTTTCGGAGTTTCAACCCCAGGGCGACCAGCCGCAGGCGATTGAGGATCTGCTTGCGGGCCTCGACAAGGGCCGCGGGCATCAAGTCCTGCTCGGCGTCACCGGCTCGGGCAAGACCTTTTCGATGGCCCATGTCATCGCCCGGGCAAACCGGCCGGCCCTCATCATCGCCCCCAACAAGACGCTCGCCGCCCAGCTGTACGGTGAGTTCGCCGAACTCTTCCCCCACAACGCGGTTCGCTATTTTGTCAGCTACTACGATTACTACCAGCCCGAGGCCTACGTTCCCCAGAGCGATACGTATATTGAGAAAGACGCGTCCATCAACGAAGAGATCGACAAGATGCGCCACTCGGCCACCAAGGCGCTGCTGGAGCGCCGCGACACCATCATCGTCGCCAGCGTGTCGTGCATCTATGGCCTGGGCTCGCCCGAGTCGTATTTCGACCTGATTGTGTTTGTCGAGGAAAACACCGAGGTTGATCGGGACGCCCTGCTGCGCAAACTCGTCGATATCCAGTACCAGCGCAACGACTTTGACTTTCATCGCGGCACCTTTCGGGTGCGCGGCGACGTGGTCGAGGTGTTCCCGGCCTACGAGGAGAGCCGCGCCGTCCGCATCGAGTTCTTTGGCGACAGCGTCGAGGCGGTGGCGGAAATCGATCCGCTGCGCGGCAAGGTACTGCGCCGGCTGGACAAAGCCATGATTTATCCGGCCAGCCACTATGTCACCACCTCAAACCGGACCCGGACCGCAGCCGCATCGATTCGCACCGAACTCGAGCAGCGGCTCGAGGAGTTACGGGCCGACAACAAGCTCCTGGAAGCCCAGCGCCTGGAGCAACGGACTCTGTACGATCTGGCCCTGCTGGCCGAGATGGGCTTCTGTCCGGGCATCGAGAACTACTCCCGGCACCTCGACGGCAGACAGCCGGGGGAGCCGCCCTACACCCTGATCGACTACTTTCCCGACGATTATCTGCTGTTCATCGACGAGAGCCACGTCACCGTGCCGCAGATCGGCGGCATGTACCGGGGCGACCGCTCGCGCAAGACCACCCTGGTCGAATACGGCTTTCGGCTACCCTCGGCGATTGATAACCGGCCGCTCAGCTTCCAGGAGTTTGAGCACAAGCAGGGCCAGGCCATCTATGTCTCGGCAACACCCGGCGACTATGAGCTGGGCAAGAGTCGGCGCCACGTCGTCGAGCAGCTGATCCGCCCGACCGGCCTGCTCGACCCCGAGGTCATTGTCCGGCCGGCCAGAAACCAGGTTGACGACCTGTTGGAAGAAATCCGCAAACGGGTGGAACAGGGCGAACGGGTCATGGCCACCACCCTGACCAAGCGTCTGGCCGAAGACCTGACCGATTATTACCAGGACATCGGCATCAAGGTCCGCTATCTCCACTCCGACATCGACACCATTGAGCGGGTCGAGATCCTGCGCGCCCTGCGACGCGGCACGTTTGACGTGTTGATCGGCATCAACCTGCTGCGCGAAGGGCTGGACATCCCCGAGGTGTCCCTGGTGGCGATTCTCGACGCCGACAAGGAGGGCTATCTGCGCTCTGAGCGCTCGCTGATCCAGACCATTGG